>JASHUW010000541.1 GCA_030039815.1 Alphaproteobacteria bacterium | reverse complement strand
ATCTTTACATATTACGGTGTTCGGACGGCTCCTATTATGTCGGAACCGCGCGCCTCGGATTGGAACGCCGCTTCGCCGAGCATCAGGCGGGTAGTTACGATGGCTACACTGCTCGGCGTCGACCCGTGACCCTGGCTTTCAGCCAGCATTTTCAACGCATCGAGGATGCCACCGCCGCTGAGCGACAGGTAAAGGGCTGGCGACGCGACAAGAAGGAAGCGCTGATCGACGGCAGGCTCGAACTCCTGCCCGCGCTGTCGGCGCGCGGAGTCAAGGTGGGCCGCTGACGCGGTGCGTCCTTCGAGACGCGGCCCTTTTTGGGCCGCTCCTCAGGATGAGGTCAGTTCGTGCCTGCCGGGCGTTCGTCCTTCGAGACGCTGCCCTTTTTGGGCCGCTCCTCAAGAGGAGCGCTAGTGCCTCGCGTGACCCTAAGTCAGCTCGGCGGCCTTCCATGGCGGGCGATGAAGTCGGGGAAGGCGTCCTCGGCCTTGGCGCCGCGCACGACATGGGTCGTGAAGTGGCGTTCGGCCTCGTACTGCTCTTCGAGGTTCTGGTTCATCTGCCGCAGCATCAGCGACTTGATGCCAATGATCGTCGCGTGGTTGTTGGCGGCGATGGTGCGCGCCAACTCCATGGTCTTGGCGCGCAGCTCGGCGCGCGGCACGAGATGGTTCAAGAGGCCGATGCGATACGCCTCCTCGGCCTCGACAACCCGGGCCGAGAACAACAGCTCCTTGGCGATCGGCCAGCCGACCTGGTTGGGCAGGGTCCAGGTACTGTTGATCCGCCCGTAGGCGGCGGCGAGAAAGCGGAATTTCGAATCCTCGCAGCCGATGCGCATGTCGAGCGAGGAGGCGAGCACCCCGGCGCCGCCAAAAGCGAGCCCGTTCATCATGCCGATCGTCGGCTTGGCGCTGGCGGCGATGTCATAGGAGTTGCGCGTGCGGCGAGCGTCCTGCTCGGCATCGGTGAACTTGCGGTCGTCCTCGCGCTGCTCGTGAATGTCGCCGCCGGCGGAGAACGCGCGGCCCGCGCCGGTGATGACAATGCAGCCGATATCGTCGTCGGCATCCGCCGCCTTCACCGCGTCGCGCAGCTCCTGCGACAACCGGCGGTTCATCGCGTTGAGCTTTTCCGGCCGGTTCATCGTCAGGATCGCAACGCCGTCTTCCTTTTCGACCAGGATGTGCTCGTAATTCATTGCCAGCTTTCCTCCTTTAGCTTCGTCATACCGGCGAAGGCCGGCATCCAGACATCGACCGCACAAGCGGCCGGACTCTGGGTCCCGGCCTGCGCCGGGACGACGACGAATATTACCCTCGCATCGCCTGCCAGACCCGCGCCGGGGTCGCGGGCCCGGCGAACAGCTTGCCGCCGAGCGGCGCCAGCGCGTCGCGGATCGCGTTGTGGATCGCCGGGAAGGCGGCGATCGCGCCGGCCTCGCCGCAGCCTTTGACCCCGAGCGGATTGGTCGTGCAGCGCGTCGAGTTGAAGCCGAGAGCGAACGCCGGCAGGTCGTCGGCGCGCGGCATCGCGTAATCCATGAACGAGGCGGCGAGCGCCTGCCCCTCGGCGTCATAGACCGCGGTTTCCAAGAGCGCCTGGCCGGTGCCCATGGCGATCGCGCCATGCGCCTGGCCGGAGGCGACCATCGGGTTGACGATGACGCCGTAGTCGTCGACCGCGGTGTAGCGCTCCAGCGTGACGCGGCCGGTATCGGGGTCGATCTCGACCTCGACGACATGCGTGCCGTTGGGAAAGGTCATCCACTCGCGCGTCCAGAAATGATAGGTGTCGAGCGGCGCGCCCATCTCGCGCGCCTTGGCGGCGACGTCGAGCAGCGGCACCCGCCGGTCGGTGCCGGCGACGACGAAATCGCCGTCCGCGAACCTGATGTCGGGCTCGGCGGCCTCAAGCATCTCGGCGGCGATGCGCGTGCCCTTCAGGATGATCTCGTCGGCGGCGCGGAAGATCGCCGTGCCGCCCATATAGGTCGCGCGCGAAGAGCCATGCCCGCCGCCATGCGCGATGAGGTCGGTGTCGCCCTGGCGCAGCTTTATCAACTCGTTGGGCACGCCGAGCCGGTCGGCAAGGATCTGCGGGAAGGTGGTCTCGTGCCCCTGGCCGATATGCTGGGTGCCGGTGATCAGCGACACCGAGCCATCGGCCTCGAAGCGGATATCGACATTCTCCGACGGGTTACCGCCAGTGCCCTTGATGTGATAGGCGAGGCCGAGACCGCGCAGCCGACCTTTGCCTTCGCTGATGGCGCGGCGCGCGGCGAAGCCGGCGATATCGGCGGCGGCCAGTGCGCGCCCGAAGGTCTCGGGGAAGGCGCCGCTGTCGACCTGGTTGCCGACCGCGTTGAGCATCGGCATCGCCTGGGTCGGCACCAGGTTGTTGCGGCGCAGCTCGAACCGGTCGAAGCCGCATTGCCGCGCCGCCTCGTCGATGAGCCGCTCGATGATGTTGTTGGCCTCGGCATAGCCGGGGCCGCGCAGTACGCCGATCGGCGCCGTGTTGGTGAAGAGGCCACGAACATGCAGGTCGATCGCCGGGATCGCGTAGACCGTGCCCGGCAGGAACGCGTACTGGAAGGTCTGCACGCTGGCCGAGCTGCCGGCGAGGTAGGCACCGAGATTGGCCTCGCTCGCAACCCGCAGCGCGAGGAATTTGCCGGCGGCGTCGAGCGCTAGCGATGCGGTGGCGCGCTGGTCGCGGCCGGCATGGTCGGCGAGGAACACCTCGCCGCGCGTCGCGATCCATTTGACCGGCCGGCCGACCCGCTTCGCCGCCCAGAGCAACAGCGCGTGCTCGGGATAGACGAAGTTCTTGGCGCCGAACCCGCCGCCGACATCGGGCGCGACAAACCGCACCTGCTCCTTCTCGACCCCGAGCGCGCGCGCGGTGAAATCGCGGGTGACATGGATGCTCTGTGCCGAGACATAGGCGGTGTAGCGGCCGGTGGCGGCGTCATAGGTGCCGACGATGCCGCGCGGCTCCATCGGGTTGGTGACGACGCGGTGGTTGTCGAGGCTGATCGTGACGACATGCGCCGCCGCGGCGAAGGCCGCGTCGGCCGCGGCGCGGTCGCCGTAATGCCAGTCGAGGCAGAGATTGCCCGGCGCGTTGTCGGTGACGAGCGGCGCGCCGGAGGCGCGCGCCGCTTCGCTGGTGGTCACCGCCGGCAACGGCGCGTAATCGACCGCGACGAGCTCCGCGGCGTCGAGCGCCTGCTCACGGGTCGCGGCGATGATCAGCGCCACCGCCTCGCCGACATGGCGCACCTTGTCTCCGGCGAGCAGCGGCTGCGGCTCGAACAGAAACGGCTCGCCAGTGATGGTGTTGGTCTCGGCGCCGGGACGCAGCGCCGCCAAGCCGTCAGCGGCAACCTCCGCGGCGGTCAGTATCGCGAGCACGCCGGGCGCGGCGCGCGCCGCAGCGGCATCGACGCGCTCGATCCGCGCATGCGCATGCGGCGAACGCAGCACCACGGCGTGCGCGAGGTTGTCGAACGCGATGTCGTCGAGATAGCGGCCGCGCCCGGTGACGAAGCGCAGATCCTCGCGGCGCTTCGGCGCATCGCCGATCTTGGAAAGCGAACCGTCCATCTGCCTGTTGCAACCGTCCAGAACCGGGAAGCGGGAAGCATCGTAAAATAGACCGGCACACCCGTTCCCGCGGGAAAGACGATGAGCCGGCCGCCCCGGGTAAATTACGACCAGATCGCCCACCTTTACGACTCGCAACCGTACCGGTCGCGGGCGGTCGATCGCGAATTTCTGTCCTTTTTGCGCGAACGCGGCATGGATCGGCCGCCAACGGCGCTCGACATCGCCTGCGGCACCGGCAACCAGCTCGTCGCCAACCGCGCCGCCGCGCCGGGCCTGATCGCTTTCGGCGTCGACCGCTCGCTGGGGATGCTGCGCCAGGCCGCCGCGAAGACGGAAGAGATTGGGTGGCTTCAGGCCGATTCGGCGGCGCTGCCCTTTGCCGCCGGCAGCTTCGATTTTGCCGGCTGCCAGTACGCCTTTCACCATTTCCGCGACAAGGCGGGGATGCTGCGCGAGGCCTATCGCGTGCTGCGGCCGGGCGGGCGGTTCGTGCTGCGCAATCTGTGTCCGCAGCACTCCGAGGACTGGCTCTATTACCGGTATTTCCCGGAAGCCTTCATCGTCGACCTGCTCGATTTCTGGCCGCCGGACGCAATCGCGGCGATCATGGAAGGCGCCGGCTTCGCGGCGGTCGAGGTCAAGCTCGAACATCTGCGGTTCGACGTGGATTTCGCCGAATGGCTCGAGATCGTGCGACGCCGCCGCGATACTTGCTCGCAGTTGCAGGCGATCTCCGACGAGGCCTATGCCGCCGGAATCCGCCGGCTGGAAGCGGAGGTCGCGGGAGCGACCGCGCCGGTCGCGCGCGCCGACCATCTCTGCATGGCGACGATCCGCGGCGATAAACCGACGGGCATTTAACCGCCGCTGCCGGGCGCCGCTTCGTCCTTGGCGCGATTGGCCTTATGCTGGCGGCGTTGTCTGCGGGAACAGCAATGTCGATGCGTTTTCTATTGCGGCGCGGCCTCATCTACCTGCTGCCGCTGGTGGCGCTGGCGGTGGCGCTGACCGCGCGGCTGGCGGCGCCCGATTTGCTCGACCGGCTGATGCTGATCTCGTTCGACCTCTACCAGCGCATCGCGCCGCGCGAGCCCGGCAACATCCCGATCAGCATCGTCGACATCGACGAGGCGAGCCTGGACAAATACGGCCAGTGGCCGTGGCCGCGCAGCCTCGACGCGCAGCTGGTCGACAAATTGCGCGACGCGGGCGCGGCGGTGCTGGCGTTCGATATCGTCTTCGCCGAACCCGACCGCACATCGCCCAAGCTGCTGCTCGCCCAGCTCAACCGCGGCGGCAGCGTCGATAGCGAGACCTCGCGGCTGCTCAGCAGCCTCCCGGATCCGGACGACGCGCTCGCCGCGGCGATGAAATCGATCCCGACCATCGCCGGCTTCATCTTGGTCGACCAGGCCGACAGCCCGCCGCCGATCCAGAAGGCCGGCTATGCCTTTGCCGGCGACGACCCGCTGCATTTTGTCGATACCTTTCCGGCGGCGGTCAGCGATCTGCCAGCCTTTCAGAATGCCGCCCTCGGCAACGGCTTTCTCAACGAGCATGTCGATTGGGACCAGATCGTCCGTCGCGTGCCGCTGATCATGAGGCTCGGCAACAAGCCGGTGTTCTCGCTGGTGGCGGAAATCCTGCGCGTCGCCACCGGCGCCCACACCTATGTCGCGCGCGCCGCCGGCGCCAATGGCGAGAAAAGCTTTGGCGAGAACACCGGCCTCACCCAGATGCGGATCGGCCCGCTGACCATTCCCACCGACTCGGCGGGCCGCGTCTGGGTCTATTACGCCAAGCCTCGCGCCGACCGCCGCATCTCGGCGGCGAAAATCCTCTCCGGCGATTTCGACCCGGCGCTCATCAAGGATCATATCGTGCTGGTGGGAACGTCCGCCGCCGGCGTCGTCAACGACCTTCAGGCAACGCCGATCGCGGCCGGCGTGCCGGGAGTCGAAATCCACGCGCAGCTGCTCGAGCAGATCTTGAGCGGGGTCTATCTGGCCCGGCCGGACTGGGGGAAAGGCGCGGAAATCCTGTTCGTGCTGCTGGCGGGCACGACGCTGATCATGGTGCTGCCGCGCATCGGCGCGCTGGCGAGCGCGCTGCTCGGCGTCGCGGCGATCGTCGTCGCCATCGCCATTTCGTGGTTCGCCTTCAGGGACGCGCACCTGCTGCTCGACCCGATCTATCCCACCGTCGTGCTGGTGGTGGTCTATTTCATCTCGTCGATTCTCGGCTATCTGCGCACCGAGGTGCGCCAGCACCAGATCCGCAGCGCCTTCTCGCGCTATATGTCGCCGCATTACGTCGCCGAGTTGGCACGCAACCCGGAAAAGCTGCAGCTCGGCGGCGAATACAAGAAGCTGACCGTCATGTTCTGCGACATTCGCGGTTTCACCGCGATGTCGGAAGGGCTCGATGCGCGCGAGCTGACGCATCTGATGAACAGCTTCACCTCGCCGATGACCGACGTCATCACCGAGGCGCACGGCACGATCGACAAGTATATCGGCGACTGCATCATGGCTTTCTGGAACGCGCCGCTTGACGACCCCGAGCACGAGAAGAACGCGGTGCGGGCAGCCCAGCTGATCCGCCGCAAGCTCGTCGACCTCAACCGCAAGCTCAAGGCCGAAGCGGAGGCCTCGGGGCGGCGCTACCACGAGCTGCGCGTCGGTATCGGCATCAACACCGGCGAATGCGTCGTCGGCAATTTCGGCTCGGAGCAGCGCTTCAATTATTCGCTGCTCGGCGATCCGGTGAACCTCGCCTCGCGGCTCGAGGGCCTATGCAAGCTTTATCTCGTGGATCTGGTGATCGGCGAAGAAACCGCCAAGGCGCTCGACGACCCGCTGCTTTTGGAGCTCGACCTTGTCGCGGTGAAGGGCAAGTCGCAGGCGGTCAAGGTCTTCACGCTGCCGCCCGACGGCGACGACGAGTCGACCTACAAGTCCCGGCACGAGGAACTGCTCGCCGCCTATCGCCGACAGGACTGGACGACGGCGCTGGCGGCGCTCGGCGAGGCGCCGCTCGCCGCGGTGCGCTATTTGGCGCCGCTCTACCAGCTCTACCGGCACCGCATCGCGCATTTCCAGCTCGAAGCGCCGCCGCGCGATTGGGACGGCGTCTATACGGCCGAAGAGAAGTAACGCGGCGGAGGCCAGGACGGCCCGCGGCAGGCCAGCAGCTTTGCGCGCCTAGCGTCCGCGACCGGTCCCTCCGGCAGCGCCGCCAGTAAAGCCGCCACCATTGGTGAACCCGCCGCCGCGCTCGCCGCCGAATCCTCCGCCGAAGCCGCCGCCAAATCCGCCACCGAAGCCGCCGCCAAATCCACCACCAAAGCCGCCGCCTGGGGGATAGTAGCCGCCGGGCTGATAGCCGCCGTCAGGGGGCGGGCCGTAGGGACCGCCGCCGCCGGGCGGCGGGTTGGGCGGCGGCACCGGCGCGCTGGTCTGCAGCAGCGCGTCCATCTGCGTGGTGATGGCCGGCGGCGCCGCGCTGGCGCTCGGCGGCGTCGGCGGTCGACCAAAGGCGACAAAGGTCGTCTGCCCGGCATTGACGGTGACCGTCACACCCTGCGCGCTGACTATCGTCGTCCCTTCTTCGACCGTAACCCACGAATCGCGCGATTCGGAGACGATCGTCGTGAACACGGTGCCGCGCACGCCGATCGTGCAGGATGGGGTGCTGACTTGGTAATCGGGTTTGGGCAAGAGGCCGGTCGAGAAGCGCGCGACGCCCTTGGCGATCGACACCGCGACGACGGAGGAGGACGGGTTCGGATCGAAGACGAAACGATCGAGCACGACTTTCGAGCCCGGGCCGATCGACAGCTGCGTCCGATCCTCGAAAACCACGCGCGAGGCGCTGGCATAGGCGGTGTCGATGGTCTCGTTCTGGAAGACGTCGATGCCCGCGCGCAGCACTTGCGGCTGACGCGTCGAAGCCAGCGTGCCGGTAACGTCGTTGACGACCTGAGCCGCGGAGCCGATCTGCACGTCGGCCGCCGCGGGCGCAGCCGCCAGCGCAGCCGCCGCCAGCGCGCTCGCCGCGAGAAGGGAAACCCTGGGGTGCCAGCCGGTCGAGAGCGCCATCGTTCGCCTCCCTGTCGACTGTGCTTACATACGCGCGGCCTGCCCGATTGGTTCTACCGCGACGGGATGCGCGGCTGGGCGAAGGTGCTGCCGTCGAGCACAGTCTGGAATTCCTGCTCGATCTGCCGGGTGAGGCTGCGCGACTCCGCTTCGTTGGAAATGACGTGCGGCGTCAGGAGCATGATGAGCTCGGTGCGCCCCGCGCCATTGGTGTGCGTGCCGAACAGCGTGCCCAGCCCCGGTATCTCGTTGAGTACCGGGATACCCTGCGATTCGCGATTATCGTTTTGTTGGATCAGCCCACCCAGCAAAATCGTCTGTCCGGTCTTGACGCTGATCGTGCTGTTGAGCCGGCGCTGCTGGAAGGTCGGCGAGTCGATCTGCGAGGTCGAGGTGGGAACCACGGTGCTGACCGACTGGTTCACGTCCATCGTCACATAGCCGCCGGTATTGACGCGCGGCGTCACCTCGAGCACCACCCCGGTTTCCTTGTAGGTGACGTTGTTGACGATCGTCGAGTTGCTGGTGATGGCGTTGGTCGCCGACTGGGTGATGATCGGCACCACGTCGCCGACCTGGAGCCGCGCGGTCTCGTTGCTGAGCACGAGCAGCCGCGGGGTCGAGATCACCTTGGTCTGGGTCACGTCGGACAAGAGGTTGAGGATCGCGCGCGGGGTGAAGTTGCCGGTGACCCAGGACAGGCTGAAGCCAGGCGTCGCCGGGGCGATCGCCGCGCTGCTGGCGGTGGTGAGCAACGAGCTGGTCTTGCCCGAGTTGATGAAATACTCGACCCCGTAATTGAGGTTGTCGTTGAGCATCACCTCGGCGACCGTCACCTCGATCAGCACCTGCAGCGGCGGCACGTCGATGCCGGCGAGGACATCGCGGATGAGCTCGTAATCCTTGGCATTCGCCGAAATCAGCAAGGCATTGTGCGCCTCGTCGGCCTCGATGCGGACGCCGTTGGTGGGCGGCTGGTTCGTCTGCGCGTCACCGGAAGCGGGCGCCGGCGCAGGGGGCGGAGGCGCCGCCATCGCAGGCACCGGCAGGGCGGCAGCCGCGTCGGCGGTTGGCGGCGGCAAAGGCTTGGCCGGTCCCTCGAAGCCGGGCGCGGTCGGCGCGAGCCCGGTATCGGCGGTCGGTGCGGCCGGCGCCTTGAACTCAATGTTCATGTTGCTCAAGAGACCCTGCAGCTTCTCACCGATCTGCGTCGCCTTGGCGTATTGCAGGTTGTAGACGTAGACCCGCCGCTCGGTGAGATCCTGGACGCGGTCGAGCCGGGCGATCCAGGTGCGCGCATCGTCGAGATATTGCGGCGAGCGGGTGATCACCATCACCGCATTGAGCCGCTTCACCGGCATGAAGCGGATCGCGTCGGTGTCGGCTTCCTTGCGCGTCGCGGCGAAGATGTTGCTCAACTCATCGACGAGCGGGCCGGGCTCGGCGTTGCGCAGCGGTACGATCGCGATCGAGGTGCCGGCGAGCTGATTGATGTCGAACACTTTGACGGTGTCCTCGGCGAGCTGCAGCTCGGCCGGCGTGCCCTGGATCAGCACCAGGTGGCGTTTGTCGTCGGCGGCGATCGGCCGACCCGGCGGCAGGACCTTTTCGAGCACGCGCTGCATGTCGGTCGCACCGACATAGCGCAGCGGGAAGACCTCGGTACGCTGGCCGGGGATCGGCGAACTCGAGACGAACGGGGCCGCAGCGTCGCTTTTGCCGCTCTTGCTCAGCGGCATGACGCGAATAATGCCGTCCGACTGCACCATCGTCGCGCCGCGGCTGTTGAGCACCGCCTCCAGCGTCGACAGCACCTCGCTCTTCGAGATCGGCCGGCTGACGTTGAACGTCACCGGTCCGGTGACCTCGGGATCGATCACGTAATTGAGCTTCAGGGTCTTGCCGAGCACGGCGTCGATCACGTCACGGATATCGGCGCCGGCGAAGTTGAGGGTGACGTCGGCGGGGTCGTCGGCGCCCCCGGCCGCCCTCACGCCGGGCGGCGATGGTGGTGACGGCGCGCCGTCACCATGCACGACGATCGGCTGCATCGAACCGGCCAGCCGATTCGCGGGCATCGTCGCGACGGCGCGGCCGGCCGGGGGCGCCGACGGCAACAGCGTGGCGCCGCTGCTCAAATCCGCCAGCGACGATGCGGCGCCGGGCGAGGTCTGCGTGCTTAACCAAGGCTGGTTGTTGCACGCAGCGACGGCGGCGACCATCAATAGAACAGGCCATCGCCATCTTCGCCCGAACGCTCGCAAGCGCTGCTCGTGGCGATGCGACGGCCAAAGCCGGCGCACGCCGAGAAAACTACGCTGCGACGTGGAAAATCCCCCGGGGGTTAGGTGGACTTGATGTGCGTCTCGCCGGTAGGATCATCCACCCTTGCTGGGGGAGTCAACGGGCGCTGGGCGGGGAAACCATGAGACGAGCCGGAACGGTCTTCGTCGCTCTCTGGTTTATCGGCATCGCGGCCGCCTGGGGCGCCGAGCCACCGTCGGTGTCGCCGAGTCAGCTTGTCGGCAACACGCTGAGCGCGGTCGCCTTCGTGCCGCGTCCGGCCGGCATGCCGGGAGCCACCGGTCCCAACGGCGGCGAGCTCGAACGGATCATGCTGCAGGCCTATCTCGGCACCGACGGACGGGCGCTGGTGCGCGCCTGGGACCCGAGCCGCGACGCCTACACCGCCCCGGCCGAGCGGCGCTGGAGCCTCAACGGCGCGACCTTCTGCGTCGATGTGCCGCTCGCCGGGCCGCAGCCGATCTGCGCCGACATCCAT
>JASHUW010000540.1 GCA_030039815.1 Alphaproteobacteria bacterium | reverse complement strand
CGGGACCGAGGCTGGAGCCGCCCATGCCGAGCAGCAGCACGTCGCTGAACCCGCCCTTCTTGACGTCGGCGGCGAAGTTCTGCAGCGCGGCGACGCCCTTGAGCTGATCGTCGACAATGCCGAGCCAGCCGACCCATTTGGCCTCGTCGGTCTCGGTCCACAAAGAGGCGTCCTCGGCCCACAGGCGGCGGATCTTGCCTTCCTTGCGCCAGTCTTCGAGCGCGGCCTTGACGTCGTTGTCGATAGCCTCGGGGAGCTTGACGCTCATCGAATTGAGCTTGCCGCCGAGCACGGTACGCCGCTTTTTCTGCACGGCCGCGTAAAGCTGGTCGGCGGCGTCGGCGAATTGGCGAACGCCGTCGCGCACGAGGCGCTCGGTGATCTCGTCGATCGAGATGCCCGCGCCGGCGAGCGCCTTCATCGTCGCGGCGGCGCCCTCGACATCCTCTTCGAGGCTGTTGCGCGGCTTGCCGTGGTCGCGATGGGCGTCCATCGTCGCCGGCGGCATGGTGTTGACCGTGTCGGGTCCGACCAATTCGTCGACATAGAGCACATCGCTATAGGCCGGGTTCTTGGTGCCCGTGCTGGCCCACAACAGACGTTGCGATTGCGCGCCGCTCTGCGCCAAACGCTGCCAGCGCTCGCTGGCGTAGATGTCCTTGCTGAGCTTGTAGGCGAGCTTGGCGTTGGCGATCGCGATCTTGCCCTTCAGCGCGCGCAGCTTTTCCTCACCGGCGGCGATCTTCTTGTCGAGCGCCTCGTCGACCAGCGTGTCGATGCGGCTGACAAAGAAGCTGGCGACGCTCGCCACCTTGTGCGGGTCGCCGCCTTTGGCGACGAAATCCTCGATGCCGGCGACGTAGGCGTCGGCGACCTCACCGTAAATCTGCTGCGAGAACAGCAGCGTCACGTTGATGTTGATGCCCTCGCCGATCAGCGTGCGGATCGCCGGCAGGCCCGGCTTGGTGCCGGGCACCTTGACCATCAGATTGCGCCGGTCGACCTCGCGCCACAGCCGGCGCGCCTCCTCGATCGTGCCGTGCGTGTCCATCGCCAGGTAGGGCGACACCTCAAGGCTGATATAGCCGTCACGCCGCTGGGTCTGCTCGTAGACGCCGGCGAGCTGGTCGGCTCCTTCCTGGATTTCGCGCACCGCGAGGTCTTCGAAGAGGGCAGCCGGGTCGAGGTCGCCATTCGCCTCGGCCTTGCGGATCATCTCGTCGTAGTCATCGCCGTGGCCGATCGCCTTCTCGAAGATCGACGGGTTCGAGGTGACGCCGCGGAGCCCGTCCTCGGCGATGAGGCGTTTGAGCTCGCCGCTTTTCAGCAGGTCGCGACTGACGAAATCGAGCCATACCGACTGCCCGTATTCGTTCAATTCCTTGAGCGGATTGGCCATCGTGTCCTACTCCTTGCGGGCGAGCTGCGCCTTGGCGGCAGCGTACACGTTCTCTCCGGTGAACCCGAATTTGACCAAGAGTTCCTTCAGCGGCGCCGAGGCCCCGAATGTCTTCATCGCGATAATCGTGCCACGCAGGCCGGTGTAGCGTTCCCAGCCGAGCGCCGAGGCCTGCTCGACCGCGACGCGACGCGTGCATGATGGCGGCAGCACCGAATGCTTATATGCCTCGTCCTGCTTTTCGAACAATTCCCAGGACGGCATGCTGACGACACGCGCGGCGACGCCCTCGCTCGCCAGTTTCTCGTAGACCTCGACACAGAGCGAAACCTCGCTGCCGGTGCCCATGAGGATGATTTCGGGCGCGCCGGGCTTGGCGTCGGCGAGGATGTAGGCGCCGCGCCTCAGCCCGCTCGCCGGCGCGTATTTGTCGCGGTCGAGCGTCGGCAGGTTCTGCCGGCTGAGGATCAGGCAGTGCGGCTCGTGCCTGGCTTCGACCGCAACGCGCCAAGCCTCGGCGACTTCGTTGGCGTCGCACGGCCGGAACACCGTGAGGCCGGGGATCGCGCGCAGCCCGATCAGCTGCTCGACCGGCTGGTGGGTCGGGCCGTCCTCGCCCACGCCGATCGAATCATGGGTGAAAACAAAGGTGACCGGCAGCTCCATGATCGCCGAGAGCCGAATCGGCGGCTTCATGTAGTCGGAAAAGATCATGAAGCCCGAGCCGAACGGGCGCAGCTTCGACAGCGCGAGGCCATTGCAGATCGAGCCCATCGCGTGCTCGCGGATGCCGAAATGGAAATTGCGGCCGAGCCGGCTTTCGGCTTCGAGATCGCCGGCGCCCTCGAAGGTGAGCCGGGTCTTGGTCGAAGGCGCGAGATCGGCGGCGCCGCCGACAAGCCAAGGCAGGTTCTGCGCGATCTTGTTGAGCACTTGCCCTGACGAATCGCGGCTGGCGATGCCCTTGGGATCGGCCGGGAAGGCAGGGATGTCCCTGTCCCAGCCGTCGGGCAGGTCGCGGCGCTGCATCTGCTCGCATTGCCGCGCGAGCTCGGGATGCTCGCTTTTGTAGCCGGCGAACAACGCCTCCCACTCGGCGCGCAGTTTGGCGCCGCGAGCGCCCATGCCGGCGGCGAAATGCTCGTAGACGCCGTCGGGCACGAGAAACTGCGCGTCTTCCGGCCAACCATAGGCGCGCTTGGTGGCCTTGACCTCCTCGGCGCCGAGCGGCTCGCCGTGGACGCCGGAGGTGTCCTGCTTGTGCGGCGCGCCATAGCCGATATGGCTTTCGATGATAATCAGGGTCGGCCGGTCGTCGTAGCGCTTGGCGCGGGCGAACGCGTCGGCGATGCGCTCGCGGTCGTTGGCGTCGCCGACGCGGAGCACGTTCCAGCCATAGGCCAGGAAGCGCGCGGCGACATCCTCGGTGAAGGCGAGCGCGGTGTTGCCTTCAATCGTGATGTGGTTGCTGTCGTAAATCCAACAGAGGTTGCCGAGCTTCAGATGGCCGGCGATCGAGGCGGCTTCGCTCGCCACGCCCTCCATCATGCAGCCGTCGCCGCACAGCGCGTAGATGTCGTAGTCGAACAGCGTGAAGCCGGGCTTGTTGAAGTAGCCGGCGAGCCAATCGGCGGCGATCGCCATGCCGACGCTGGTCGCGATCCCCTGCCCCAGCGGCCCGGTCGTGGTTTCGACGCCCGACGTCCAGTGGTATTCGGGGTGACCGGGGCATTTGCTGTCGAGCTGGCGGAAGCGCTTCAGGTCGTCGAGCGACACCGTCGGGGTGCCGAGCCGTTCGTATTCCGCGTCGACCGCCTTGACCCCGGTCAGGTGCAGCATCGAATAGAGCAAAGTCGAGGCATGGCCCGACGACAATACGAAGCGGTCGCGGTTCGGCCAGATCGGGTCTTGCGGATCGAAGCGCAGGAAGTCCTGCCACAGCGTGTAGACGACGGGCGCCATCGCCATCGGCGTGCCGGGATGCCCGGAATTGGCCTTTTGGACGGCGTCGATGCACAGCGTGCGGATCGTATTGACGCAGATCTCGTCGATCGTTCCTGTCGGCATGCTCATGGCGGGCCTTTCCGCGGCTCGGCAACGGTCTCGGCACTCACGCCGGCACCGTCATGCTCGCTGGCTGCAATGACAAGGCGGTGACAATCTCCTCGATGATCGCGGCGACCAGTCGGTCGAGCGATGCCGCGATCCGGCGCTCCGCCGCGATCGGCGGCTCGAGCGTCGTGAACTGGCCGGCGAGCAGGCTCGCCGACGCGAGATGACCTCGCCGCGCGGCGCGACGACCGGCGATAAAATGCCGGCCACGCCGGTCGACCAAGCCACGGCGGATTGTCGATTTGCCCGAGCCGGAGACACCCGTCACCACGGCGGCGCGGCGCAGCCGTCCTCGTGATGCGGCAGTGGTCGCCGATTGGGGCCTAATCGCACCCTCGCTCGATCTCGCGTGCGGGA
>JASHUW010000539.1 GCA_030039815.1 Alphaproteobacteria bacterium | reverse complement strand
GGCGGACGGGCTCTCGACGCGCAGGTACTCGGCCGGCAAGGTGAAGCGCCGGCCGTCGTCGAAGCCGATGTCGAGCACCTTCTCGGCGCGCCTCAGGCGCAATTCGGTCGGCCACGGCGCCGTCTTGCCAAGGGTCACGCGAGGGCGCTCACGGTGACGGCAGCCGCTTCGCCGGGGTTTCGTCGTCCCTCAGGGCGCGTGCCTCGTCGACCAGCATGATCGGGATGCCGTCGCGGATCGGGTAGGCGAGACCCGCCTCGTCGCTGATCAATTCCTGCGCGGCACGGTCATAGCGCAGCGGCGCCTTGGTCAGCGGGCAGACGAGGATTTCGAGAAGCTTGGGGTCGATCGCGAAACCGCCTTCCATGAGAGGCTCCAAGATCAGTGCCGAGTCACGCCGGACTCGGGGTCGGGCGCGGGGCCCGACAGGCTCATCTCGATCAGCGCGGTCAAGAGCCGCGCGCGCTCGGCCAAGGTCTTCGATTCGAGGAGCGCCTGCTTCTCGTTCGGCGCGAACGGGCACATCATCGCGATCGAGGTCACCAAGTGCTCGCCCGGTGCCTGATCGATCGCGCTCCAATCGGCCTGCACCTGGCGCTGCGAAAAGAAGCTCTTGAGGCCGTTCGTCAGCCGCGTGCGATCGAAGCCGGCCTCGTCGGGATTGCGGTCCTCGGCGAAATCATCCCATTCGGCGACGACCCGCCGGTAGCCTGAGAGCAGCGGCAATTCCTCCCTGATCCGGAAACGCGACACGCCGGTCAGCGTGATCAGGAAGCGGCCGTCCTCGGTCTCGGAAAAGCTGGTGATGCGTCCGGCGCAGCCGAGCGGGTAGACCGCCGGGTTCATCTCGCGGATCGGCGGGTCGGAGGGCTGCACCATGCCGATGAGGCGCTCGCCCTCCATCGCGTCGCGGGTCATCGCCAGATAGCGCGGCTCGAAGATGTTGAGCGGCAGCCGGCCGCGCGGCAGCAGCAACACGCCGGTCAGCGGAAAGATCGGCAGGATATCGGGAAGCGCGTCTTCCGCCATCACGAGAACATCAGTGACGACAGCTTGCGTCGCGAACTGAGGGTCAGCGGGTCGGTCGGCCCCATGACCTCGAAGAACTTCACGAGCTGCTTGCGCGCCGCTTCGTCGTTCCAGGCGCGATCCCTGCGGTAGAGGGTGAGGAGCTCGTCGATCCCCTCCTCGCGCTGGCCCCCGCCGAAAAGCGCGGTGCCGAGTTCGAACCGCGCCTCGTGGTCGTTGGGATCGGCGGCGAGCCGGGTACGGTACTTGTCGGACTCGCCCATCGCCCTTTGCGCCTGCTCGGCAAGCTCGAGCGCCGAGTGCGCCGCGGCGACCTCGGCGTGGTTGAGCTGCTCCTTGGGCACGCGCGACAACAGCTCGCGCGCGTGGGCGTGCTCGCCCTTGCCGATCAACGCCCGCGCCAACCCGGCGAGCGCATCGACATTGTCGGCCTCGCGCTGCAAGACCTGGCTGAAGATGCCGCCGGCGCTGTCGTAATCGCCGTTCTGCAGCGCCTCCTTGGCCATCGCCATCGCCTCCTCGACGGGCGACGGCCCGGCCGCCCCGCCGAGTCGCTGAATGAACTGCTTGACCTGGGATTCAGGCACCGCGCCGACAAAGGCGTCAACCGGGCGGCCGTCCTTGAAGGCATAGACCGCCGGGATCGATTGAATGCGCATCTGCTGCGCGACTTCGGGGTTGTCGTCGATGTTGAGCTTGACCATGCGCACGGCGCCATTGGCGGCGCGCACCGCCTTTTCGAGGATCGGGCCCAATTGCTTGCAGGGGCCGCACCATGGCGCCCAGAAATCGACAATGACCGGCTGATCGAACGAAGCGTCGACCACCTCGGTCATGAAAGTGGCGGTGGTGACGTCCTTGATGGGGGGCGCTGCACCACCCCCGTTAGCGAGGCCACCGCCGATCAAGTTCTCATCCGGCATTTTTTTCGTCTCGTGATCCGATTTATCGAGTGCGGCGGGGCATCCGCCCCGCCTACGGCGAGCGCGCTCGCGCTGGCATTACACAACCGACAACATGGACATGGCGCGGCGTAATGACAAGCGTCTCCCGAGCGCGTCGCCCAGGCGAGGTCAACCTTCGCGCTCGGGGATGTCGACGACGAGCGGCTTGTGGCCAAGAGCTTTGAGGAAGCGGACGAGATCGCCCGGCGCAACCGCCGTGGTGCGGTCGTTTTCGAGCGGGTGATAGTTGAGCGGATCCGCCGCCAGCATCGCGCGCTGCAGCACCACGGTGACACGGCCATCGCGATCGTTGATGGCGGCGAATGGCGTGACGCTGCCCGGTCGCACGCCCAGGACTTCATGGAGCAGCTCCGCCGCGCCGAACGAGAAGCGCGGCGCGCCGAGCCGATCGGCCAGCGCCTTCAGATCGACACGGCATTCCTCCAGCGCGACGACCAGCCAGAGCCCGGCTTTCTTGTCCTTGAGGAAAAGGCTCTTGCAATGACCGCCGGGCAGCGCGCCGCGCAGGGACTTGGCCTCCTCGACGGTGAAGACCGGCGGATGGGTGTAAGTCTTATGCGCGATGCCGAGCCGGTCGAACGCGGCGAAAAGCTGGTCGGGCGTGAGGTGTCCGGGCATGGCGGCACGATGCTGCGCATGCGGACCGGCGTGCAAGAGCTTGCATGACCCACCCCCCGATATGATATGCATCGCTCCCCGGTCTAAAGACCGTCGGCGGACGCGGGCGTAGCTCAGGGGTAGAGCACAACCTTGCCAAGGTTGGGGTCGAGGGTTCGAATCCCTTCGCCCGCTCCAATCACATCAAATCGGACGTCGCCGGTCGCATGATGGGGCCGGCCGCGATCGTTGGCCCGCCGGTCACGCGGTCCGCTATTCTCATGCCGATAAACGCGAGCTAGGCTCGGATTTCGATGAGCCCGAAGCCTGGTTCGGCCGATAAGCCCATGCACCGTATCCCCGCAAACCGGCCGTTCCGGGACGCCGAATATCACGCCGCGGGACGCGACGGGGTCAACCGCGAACGAGGATTCACCCTCCTCGAACTGCTCGTCGTCCTTGCCATTCTTGGTCTGCTGATCGGTTTGGTCGCGCCGGCAGTGATGCGGCAATTCGGGGCCGCCAAAGAAAAGATCGCGCAGCAATCGGTCGAACGCCTGGCGACCGTTCTCGACATGTACAAGCTGGATGTCGGCACTTACCCGACGACAGAGCAAGGGCTTCAAGCATTGATCACGCAACCCCCGGGGGTTGCCCGCTGGAGCGGCCCCTACCTGAAAGGAGACAAGCTTCCGCAGGATCCGTGGGGGCATCCCTTTGTCTATCGCAGCCCGAGCGAGCGCCCGGGACACGAATTCGATCTGTATTCGCTCGGGCCGACGGGGCGTGCGACCGGACCGGAGGATACCTCCGCGATCGTCAGCCAATGAAAAAGGTCACGAAACAGCGCGCGACCGTAATGCTCGGAGCTTCGCCGTGGCGGTGGCTTACTGCCGCCGTGGTCCTTCTGGCTGCGTCGTTGCCGCCCGCCGGGCGCGCGGCGGAGCCTGCCTCGTCGCGTCAGCTGGTCTGCCAAACGATCGAGCAGGCAGCGTCGGCGAATGGTCTCCCGAGTGGCTTTCTCGCCCGCCTGCTATGGATCGAAAGCCGGTATCACGAGTCGGCGACAAGCCCGGCGGGAGCCATCGGAATCGCCCAGTTCATCCCGCCGACCGCCGCCGAGCGCGGACTCGCCGACCCGCACGATCCCATCAAGGCGATTGCCGGGGCCGCGCGGCTCCTCGCCGAATTGCGGGCGCGTTTCGGCAATCTCGGCCTGGCCGCCGCGGCTTACAACGCGGGCGCCGAGCGGGTTGCCGCCTGGCTGCGGCGGGGGACGCAGCTCGCTCAGGAGACGCGGCTCTACGTGCTCGATATCACCGGACGGCGGGTCGATGATTGGGCGCTGCTGCCAAGTTCCGCCTCGGGCGCCTACGATTCCGCGCTCGCGGGCTTTGACTGCCTCAACGCCGGCATCACCCATGTGGCGAGGAATGGCAAGCGAACGACCGTCGAACCGTGGCAGGCGCGGCTTGCCTTGGGGCTGGCCAGGGCGATCGACGTCTTCAATGCCTCCAACGCGACGCCGGGCCGATCGGAGCCGGACGCTCAGTCGGGCCAACCCTATTCGACAACACGGCGCGAGGCGAACTCGCTGTGCGAGACCCTGCGCGCCACCGGCGCCGCTTGCGAGGTCTTCGACCGCTGACGGGCGCCGAAGCTGAGGGACGAGCCGGCGCTCACCGCCGCCGGAAGGCCGCCGCGCGCGGCTTTTTTCTTGGGGCGCTGGCACGCCGCGCGCATGGTGATGAGCGAGGAGGGATTCGGCCGTGGATTTCGCGCTCACCCCGGAGCAATCGCGCCTGCGGCAACGCTGCCAGCAGCTCGCGGCTGATTTCGCGACACGCTCGGCGGCGCATGACCGCGACGCCAGCCATCCGGTCGAGAATTACGAGCGGCTGCGGCGGGAGGGGTTTCTCGCGCTGACCATCGCCCGCGACGACGGCGGCGGCGGCGCAAGCCTGCTCGACCACACGATCGCCTATGAGGCGCTGGCGCAGGGCTGCCCCTCGACCGCGCTCGCCTTCAACATGCACGCCTCGGTCGTGATGCCGGTGCTTGAGTATCCGCCGATCGCGCGCGAGGCCAAGCGACGCATCCTCGATCTGGTCGTCGGCGAGAAGCGGCTCATCGCCGGCAATTTCTCCGAGACGGTGACCACCGCCGCGGTCAACGAGCGGCCGCTGAAGACGCGGGCGCGGCGGGTTCCGGGGGGCTATCGGGTCACCGGACGCAAGATGTTCGCCTCGATGCTCGAAGCCGCCGATTTCGTGCTGATGGGCGCCTACCCGGACGACGCGACCGCGGTGAAAGCCGGGACGGTGCTGCTGATCCCGCGCGACGCCGAAGGCC
>JASHUW010000538.1 GCA_030039815.1 Alphaproteobacteria bacterium | reverse complement strand
TCAAATTCCGCCTGCAGCAGCCTCGTCGAACCGGGCAGGCGCAGCCGCAGATCGGACGATAGCTGGAGCAGCGTTGCGATCGGCAGATCGGCGCCGGGCAGCGTTTCGGTTCCGGCGGCGCGTTGCGCCTCGGCCATCGCCCGCTCGAGCCGCGCGAGGCTCGCTGGGATGGCTTCGAGCGAGGCCGGCCCCGCGGCCGCGGGCCTGGTCGCTGCGAGAAAATCGGCGAACCCGGCACCAAGCCCGTAGAGCGAAAAGGAGCGCGGCGGCTGCGCGCCGATATAGGCGCCGGCAAACAGCTCGAACACCTGGTCGCCGACCAGCAGGCGCAGGACGGGGAATTCCTCGCATAGGCATTCGATGAGGCGCAGCGTGTAGCTGCGCGCGTAGACGGCGAGCCGCTCGCGTGTGGGAAAGGCCGTCGAGCCGCGAAGCACCGGCCCGTGGTCGGCCAAGGCATCCCAGCCGGGCGCGGCATCGCCGACAATGCGGTGCTGCAGCCAATACTGCAGCCGGCAAAGCTCGGTCTCAGCCGGCGGCATAACCGAGCTGGTAGCTGACCGGCGTCGAGACCGCCTCGCGCGCTGCGGCGGCGACGGGTCCGATCGCCGGCAATTTCCCCGCGCGTGCGGCTTTCGCCTTGGCCAGCTCGGCGAGCAGATCGGGATAATCGGGGATGTCGGCGTCCCATTCGAGCAAGGTCGCGCAGCCGCCGATGCGCTGCTGTGCCCGCGCGTAGAGCCGCCAGACCGGCGCCGCTACCGGGTGGTCGTGCGTATCGATCAGGTGGGTGCCACGATCGGTGTGTCCGGCGAGATGGATCTGCACGACGCGGTCGGCGGGGATCGCGTCGATATAGGCCACGGGATCGAAGCCGTGATTGACCGAGCTGACATAGACGTTGTTGACATCGAGCAGCAGACCGCAGCCGGTCATCTCGGTGAGCCGCGCGAGAAACTCCCATTCCGGCATCCGCGACGCGGCGAATTCGAGATAGGTGCTGGGGTTTTCGAGGATCAGCGGACGGCCGAGAAACTCCTGCACCGCGCGTACGCGCTCGGCGACATGCGCCAGGCACGCCGCGGTCAGCGGCAGCGGCAAGAGATCGTGCGTGTTGATCCCGGCGACACCGGTCCAGCACAGATGATCGGATATCCAGGCCGGGCGGACGCGCCGCGCGAGGTCGCGCAGCTCACGCAGGTAGTCGCGGTCGAGTGGCGCGGCGCTGCCGATCGACAGCGACACGCCGTGCATGACGATCGGCCGGTGCGCCGCGACCTGTTCCAGCACATGCGCGGCGTAGCCGAAATTGCCGATGAAGTTCTCGCTGATGATCTCGAACCAATCGACCCCCCACCCGGCGGGCGGGGTGTGCAGTAGATGCGGGAAATGGACGGGGCGCAGCCCCACCCCGTCGCCCAGGTTCGCCAGCCCCAGGCGGATTTGCGACGACGGATGCGGCGCCCCGGCCAGGCTCATCGGCGTCTTGGGCTCATGTCGATGGCGGGAACGCCAGCCGCAGCGTGTTGGGTGGCGCCGGGTTGGCCGGTACCGTCTTGCCGCGATGCTGCATCACCTTCGCGTATGCCTCGTAGGCTACGGCATGCACTGCCATTCCCTTGGCGAAATCGATCTGCGCGCCGTCGATCTCGACGGACTTCCAGCTGCCGTCGGACTCCCGCACATAATCGAACAGCTGCATGTGACCGCTTTTGGGGTAGAGCTGATAGGCCGAGATCGGCACCGCGCACCCGCCGAAGCTGCCGCATTTATTGTCGCTCGGCGCCGAATAGGGGCCGTCCGCGAACGGATTGCAGCCGCCGAAGGTGCGCACCGCGAGCATCGTGTCGGCCCTGACCTGGGTGCTGCAATTGCTCGGCGCGCCGCCGCCTTCAAACGTCTGCACAAAGCCGCAGCCACCCTGCGCGCGGCAATTGTTGGAGCCCTTGCAGGTGTGGAAGATCGCGATATTGGCGCAGTCGTTGGTGCCCTGCCCGTTGAAGTCGAGCGACTGACAGGCATGGAACAGTGTGTCCTTGGCCGGTGGCGCGAGGCCGAGCGCCAGATCCGGCGCGCGGCCGAACACCGCCCAGCAGATCGCCATGCGGTCGCCCGAGCCGCCCATCGACGGCATCGGGAACAGCACCGTCTGCTTCGCCTGCTTCTCCGCATTCCAGTAGTTGTCGAGCACCGTGGTGACGCCGGCGATCGCGCCGATCGAGGCGTGGCTCAGCAGCGTGTAATTGGCCTCGCCCGGCGCCTGCGCCAGCGCGTTCAGCGCATCCGCGGTCTGCTGGGTGGTCGGCAGGTGATAGGGCCCCGGACCCGGATAGTCGGGGGTCTGCAAATCCTCGGCCTTCCAAGCACCGTGCGAGGCCAGCCAGTGCGGCCAGGTCACGATCTCCGACAGCATCGCGTTGACCAGCTGGAAGCGCTCGTAGTGGTCGAGCTTGTCGTTTTCGTAGCGCGCCTTGGCGTCGGCCGAATCTTCGAGCTTGCCGGTGTCGCTGAAGCTCGGGTAGTCGGACTCGAGCGCGGGCCGCGACGACTGGTAGCTCGGCGCCACCGCCTGCAGCAAGTTGAGCGCCCGCGCTTGCATCAGGCGGAATTTCAGCGTCGCGCCTTCGCCCTGGTCGGTGATGGCGTTCATCATCTGAATGATCTGCTGCTTGGCGATGTCCGGGTAAGTCAGCGCGACCGTCGACTCGAAGCCCATGAACTCGCGCATCGGATGGCCGCCGGCGACGAAATTGTTGAACAGGTCGTTCTGCTGCGCGCCCTTCTTCTGGCCCGCGCCGTACAACGCCTCCCACAGCGTGCTGCCGTCGCTGTATTCGATGTCGAGATAGTCCTTGTAGCACTGATACATCCAGCCGATCGTGCCGAACATCGGCAACGGTTGTTTCGGCGCCCAGTTTGCGAAGGGCACCTTCGGGAAGTATTTGCCGATCTTGTCGGGATCGATGTAGTCCTTCGCCACTTTCTCCGGCTCCTCGATCGCGAGGAAAAGCTTGAGCTGGTCCTCCGACACCGGGCCGAGATTGACGACGACGTCCTTGTGCTCCTTGGTGTCCTGAAGATCGATGATGTACGGAATGACGGTGAGCGTGGGCCCGTAGCAGATCCAGCCGTGATTTTTGTTCTGCAACGCCGGGCCGGTATAGGTCGGCGTCAGCCCGATCGCGGTCGCGATGTTCGAGGCGAGCTGCAAATGCAGCATCTCCTGGATGAAGACCGAAAAGATGATATTGAATGCCTTCTCGTTGGCGGTTCGCGGATTGGCCGTAGGCGCCGGCCCGGGCCACAGCCGGCCCTTGTAGAAGTCGTTCCCTTGCGAGGTGATCTGGTGCATCCCCTGGATCGAATAGAGGCTGGTCATATAGAGCGGGATGGTGAACAGCTCGACATCGACCGCCGCCTGGGCGATCGCGTGGATCGCGGCGATGTCGGTGGCCTTGAAGCCGGGGTCCCGACCGTGCAATGGGTTCGGGTCGCTGCCGAGTGCCATATGGAACGCCTCCCCTATCGGTGCAGAGGGCTGCACGGTTCATTGGCGGGTACCGCTATGTCACGGTTGTGACAGAAACGCCAGTGTCTACCGAAATTTGCAAAAGATCATGCCTCGAAGCGGCAGGTTCGATCCAACACACTTTGCGTTAAACTAGGCGAGCCGCCTTGCAGTTTTGTCGAGCATTCGAGGCAACGGCGGCGGGTCTTTTCAAATAGTGAGGAAAATCAATTAGATGCCCGCCTACCAGTACATCTATGTGATGAAGGGCCTGGGAAAATCGTATCCCGGCGGCCGCGAGGTGCTGCGCGACATCTGGCTGTCGTTCCTGCCGGGCGCGAAAATCGGCGTGCTCGGCCTCAACGGCTCCGGCAAATCGACCCTGCTGCGCGTCATGGCGGGCGAGGACAAGGAGTTTTCGGGCGAGGCCTGGGCCGCCGAGGGCGCCTCCGTCGGCTACCTGCCGCAGGAGCCCGCGCTTGACCCGGCGAAAGACGTGTTCGGCAATGTCAGCGAAGGCCTGGCCGAGACCAAGGCGCTCGTCGAACGCTTCGAGGCGGTGAGCGCCCGCTTCGCCGAGGAGCTTTCAGATGAGGAGATGAATGAGCTCATCGCCGAGCAGGGCGAACTGCAGGAGCAGATCGACCGGCTCGACGCCTGGGAGCTCGACCGCACCATCGAGATCGCGATGGACGCGCTGCGCTGCCCGCCCGGCGACACGCCGGTCACCAACCTGTCGGGCGGCGAGCGGCGGCGCGTCGCGCTGTGCCGGCTGCTCTTGCAAAAGCCCGACCTGCTGCTGCTCGACGAGCCGACCAACCATCTCGATGCCGAGTCGGTCGCCTGGCTGCAGCGTTTCCTCAAGGACTATCCGGGCACGGTCGTCACCGTGACCCATGACCGCTATTTCCTCGACGAGGTGGCGGGGTGGATTCTCGAACTCGATCGCGGCCACGGCATTCCCTACGAGGGCAATTATTCGGGCTGGCTTGAACAAAAGCAGGCGCGCCTCGCGCAGGAAGGCCGCCAGGAGGAGGCGCGCCAGCGCACGCTGGAGCGCGAGCTCGAATGGGTGCGGCAAAGCCCGCGCGCCCGCCAGGCGAAGAGCAAGGCGCGGCTCCAGGCCTATGAGGCGCTGGTCGCGCAATCGCGCGAGAAAGCGCCCGACAACGCGCAGATCGTGTTGCCGCCGGGGCCGCGGCTGGGCGATCTCGTGGTCGAGGCGAGCGGCGTCTCCAAGGCCTTCGGTGAGCGGCTGCTGATCGAATCGCTCGATTTCCGCCTGCCGCCCGGCGGCATTGTCGGCATCATCGGCCCGAACGGTGCCGGCAAGACGACGCTGTTCCGCATGATCACCGGCGCCGAGGCGGCCGATATTGGCGCGTTCCGCGTCGGCGAAACCGTCAAGCTCGGCTATGTCGACCAGTCGCGCGACAGCCTCAAGCCCGACAATACCGTATGGCAGGAGGTCTCGGGCGGGCTCGATGAGATCGATCTCGGCCGCCGCAAGATCGCCAGCCGCGCCTATTGCGCCCTCTTCAACTTCCGCGGCGCCGACCAGCAGAAAAAGGTCGGACAGCTCTCGGGTGGCGAGCGCAACCGGGTGCACCTCGCGAAGATGCTCAAGGAGGGCGCGAACCTGCTGCTGCTCGACGAGCCGACCAACGACCTCGATGTCGACACGCTGCGCGCGCTCGAGGAAGGCCTTATCGATTACCCTGGCTGCGCGGTCATCATCACCCATGACCGCTGGTTTCTCGACCGGGTCGCGACCCACATCCTCGCCTTCGAGGGCGACAGCCAGACCGTGTGGTTCGAGGGCAATTACGCCGACTACGAGGCCGACCGCAAACGCCGGCTCGGCGCGGCCGCGGAACAGCCGCACCGCATCAAATACAAACCGCTGACGCGGAACTGAGCATCACTTGTCGCGAGACCGTCGGGTCAAGCCGGCGGATGGGTAGTCAGACGCACAACCCGCGTCAGCCGCCCACCTTCTGTCGCAGCCGGTCTATCAGATACTGCACCTGACCGCCGCCCTGCTGGATGACCGAGGCGAACTCGTCGCGCTCCGTGACCGCCATGCTGACCCCGGCGACATAGGCGTCGGTGATCTTCCAGCCGCCCTGGTTCACAAGGTGCCATTCGACGCGGATCTTGCTGCCGTCGTTGCGGGTAATCTCGCTGAACACGACCGTCTCGTTGCCCTGCGGCACGGCATTGAGCGCCTGAAATTTCTCGCCGGCATATTCCGCGAGACGACCGGCATAGGCCTGCGCGAGATATTCCTGCAGCAGGCCCTGGAATTGCTGCTGCTGTTCGGGCGTGGCGACGCGCCAATAGCGGGCAAGCACAAACCGGGCGATCTCCGGCAGGTCGAAATCGGCCGAGAACAGCTCGCGGAAGCGCTGGACGCGCGCGCCCGGCGACACGTTCGGCCCGAGCACCTGGATCGCCTGGATCCCGAGCTGATTGATGAAGGCGACCGCATCGGTCTGCGCCACCGCGCGCGGCGGCGCGGCCAGCATGCCGGCAGTCAATATCAGCGCGAAAAACGCAAACCAGCGACGCGTCATAGCAGAACTAACGCCCGGAAGCCGCCGAAGGAGCCATGGAGGATTTCTGCAGATCGGTCAGCGAGCGACCCGATGGCTGCGGCGGCGACAGCATCCGATAGCTCATTGCCGCGTTGGTCTGGCTCGGCAGCGCGGCGATCGATTCGCGCGGCGCCGGGGTCGGCAGCGCGCTCGCGCCCTGCAGCGGCGCGGCGTTCGGCACGTCCTCCTTCTGATGGCGAATCTGCGCCGCGCGGCGCTGCCGCGCCAGCGAGCGGATCGTCGCATAGAAGTCGAGCGAGGTGCGCTCGATCTCGGCCAGGCTTTCGATATTGCGCGAGCGCTCGTCAATGCCCGAGGCGGCGCCGCGAGCAAAGCTCGCCCAAATCTTGTTGTGCTCGCTGGCGACGACATTGCCGGGATCGCCAAAGCTGTCGGCGATGTCGCCGAACAGGTCGCGCGGGTTCGACGGCCCGAGGATCGGCAGCATCAGATAGGGACCCGACCCCATGCCCCAGGTCGCCAGCGTGATGCCGAGATCGTTGGTGTGATAAGGAACGCCCCACTTGGCCGCGACATCGAACATCCCGCCAAAGCCGATCGTCGTGTTGATCAGCGCGCGTCCGAAGGTTTCGCCGGCCAGCCCCGGCTGGCCCTGCAGCACGTCATTGGCGAAAATGATCGGCGAGTTCAGGTTCTGCAGAAAATCGTGGATCATGTCCCGGAACGTGCTGGGGATGACCGCACGATAGGCATTGGCCACCGGCACCAGCACCGTCCGGTCGACGCCCTGGTTGAACCCGAAAATCGCCCGGTTGGTCGCTTCGTACGGATCGTCGGTCTCGTCCGCGGCGGGTGGCGGCGGAGCCGAGGCGGCGGGTGCGCTCTGCTGAGCGGCGGCGGGGCGTACCCCGACCAGCGCGAAAACGGCCAGCGCCGCCGCTGTGAGAATGCCCGAGGAAACGTGCGCAAGTTTGCGGCGATGCATCAAAGGCCCTCGCTTTTTTGGCTGGCAGCGCGCCCGGATAATGAACAATAACGCGCACTCGCGGCAAGCGATCCGTGCGGCTTCATACCGTGATTATGCGTAGAAATCATTAACTATGCTGTCTGGCGCCAACGCAGGGGAGCGTTGCGTGAACCCTCGCGGCCGCAGCGACGTATAATCACGTCCTACGAAATGGCCATGCTACGTCACGCGGCGCTTGACGATATAAAGATATCTTTATATGTTTGAACGATGGTCGATACCGGAGATTACGCTTCGGACAATTCTTCGCTCGGCGATCTTCTCGCCGCGCTGCGGGCTGTCGCCGAGCCGACGCGCCTGCGCCTTCTCGTGCTGTGCTCTCGCGGCGAGCTGACGGTCAGCGAACTCGCGCAGATTCTCGGTCAGAGCCAGCCACGCGTCTCCCGCCATCTCAAATTGCTGTGCGAGGCGGGGCTGCTCGATCGCTTCCGCGAAGGCAGCTGGGTGTTCTATCGCGTCAGCGCCAGCGGTGCGGCGAGCGCATTGGCCGGCCATCTCGTCGCCGCGTGCGACGCGAGCGAAGCTCCGGTCGCGCTCGATCTGCAGCGACTCGCCGCGATCAAGCGTCAGCGCGCCGAGCGCGCCGCCGCCTATTTCAGCGAGAACGCGCCGCATTGGGACCGCATTCGCTCGCTCTATATCGACGAGCGCGAGGTCGAGGCGGCCCTGGTGGAGATTGTCGCCGCCGCGGCGCCACGCGATCTCCTCGATATCGGCACCGGCACCGGCCGGATGATCGAGGTGCTGGCGCCGCGTGTCGGCCAGGCGTTCGGCATCGACCAGTCGCGCGAGATGCTCGCTGTCGCTCGCGTCAATCTGGAACGCGCCGGCGCATCGAACGGCATGGTGCGGCTCGGCGACATGTACCAGCTGCCGCTGCCCGACGCATCGTTCGACGCAGTCGTGATCCACCAGGTGCTCCACTACGCCGACCGGCCGGCCGCGGCGATCGCCGAGGCGGCGCGCGTGCTGCGCCCCGGCGGGATGCTGATCGTCGTCGACTTCGCGCCGCACGTGCTCGAGTTCCTGCGCGACGAGCACGCCCATCACCGGCTCGGCTTCGCGGACGGCGAGGTCGCCGAATGGTGCCGCGATGCCGGGCTCGATCCGGCCCCGGCGCAGCATCTTCAGGGCGAGCCGCTGACCGTAGCGATCTGGACCGCCCGCCGCCAGCCGGCCATCGTCGGCGACGCCCATCCCGAGATCGCCGCCCCCGAACAGGTGCTGCAGCCATGATCGCCAAGCCTGACATCGATCGACGCCGCGACGCGCCGCCGCGCGGGCTTCTCTCGGCCGACCCGGCGCACGATTTCGACGCCGCGCCGCCGCGCATCTCATTCGAGTTCTTCCCGCCCAAGACGCCCGAGATGGAAGAGCGGCTGTGGGACGTGATCAAGCGGGTCGAGCCGCTGGGCCCGCGTTTCGTGTCGGTGACCTACGGCGCCGGCGGCTCGACCCGCGAGCGCACCCATCACACCGTGCGCCGCATCCGCCACGAAACCGCGCTCGAACCGGCGGCACATTTGACTTGCGTCGCGGCGACCCGCGAAGAGATCGACGCGGTCGCACATCAGTATTGGGAGGCCGGCATCCGCCATATCGTGGCGTTGCGCGGCGACCCGCCGGGCGGGATCGGCGAGCACTACGCCCCGCATCCCGGCGGCTATGCCTTTGCCGCGGAGCTGGTCGCCGGGCTGAAGCGCGTCGCCGATTTCGAGATCAGTGTTGCCGCCTATCCGGAAACTCATCCCGAGGCGCTAAGCCACGACCACGACCTCGACAACCTGAAACGCAAGCTCGACGCCGGCGCCAACCGGGCGATCACCCAGTTCTTCTTCGATGTCGAGCTGTTCCTCAACTTTCGTGACCGCGCCGCCGCGGCGGGGATCACCGTGCCGATCGTGCCCGGCATCCTCCCGGTGACGAATTTCGCGCAGCTCAAGCGCATGGCCGGCACCTGCGGCGCGTCGATCCCACCCTGGATGGCGGCGCACTTCGACGGGCTCGACGACGATCCCGACACGCGCCGCCTCGTCGCCACCTCGCTTGCCGCCGAGCAATGCCGCCGGCTGCAAGCGAACGGGGTCAACGAATTCCATTTCTACACATTGAACCGGGCCGATTTGATCGTCGCGATCTGCCACCTGTTGGGCGTGCGCGCGCCAAAGCCGGTGGCTGCCTGAGGCAGCTATGAAACGAACTCTTCCCGTCGTCTTTCCCGCGAAAGCGGGAATCCAGGGCAAGCGCCGAAACGGTCGATCCTGGGCCCCCGCCTACGCGGGGGCGACGAAAGATTGCAATTTAGCGATTTCACCATGACCCACCTTCTCGACTACCTCGCCGATCGGGTGTTGCTGTGCGACGGCGCGATGGGCACCGAGACCCAGTCGCGCAACCTCGACATCGCGCGCGACTTCCACAACCACGAGAACTGCACCGAAATCCTGTGCGAAAGCCGGCCCGATCTGGTGCGCGAGATCCATCGCAACTATCTCGCCGCCGGCTCCGACGCGATCCAGACCAACAGTTTCGGTGGCTCGCCGATCACCCTCAACGAGTTCGGCATCGCCGAAAAGGCGTTCGCGCTCAACAAATTGTCAGCCGAGCTGGCGCGCGAGACGATCGGCGAATTCGCGCATGACGGCCGCACCCGGTTTGTCTTCGGATCGTTGGGGCCGGGCACCCGGCTGCCGAGCCTCGGCCACGTCGCCTACCAGCCGCTGGAAGACGCGTTGACCCGGCAATGCGACGGCCTCATCGCCGGTGGGGTCGACGCGATCCTGATCGAGACCTGCCAGGACCCGCTGCAGATCAAGGCCGCGGTCAACGGCGCGAAGCGCGCCCGCGAGGCCGCGGGACTCGACACCCCGATTTTCGTTCAGGTGACGGTGGAGACCACCGGCACCCTCTTGGTCGGTGCCGACATCGCCGCGGCGGCAACGATCATCGACGCGCTCGGCGTCGATTCGCTCGGCCTCAATTGCGCCACCGGGCCGCGCGAGATGGCCGAGCACGTCAAATGGCTCGGCGAAAACTGGCCGCGGCTCATCTCGGTGCAGCCCAATGCCGGCCTGCCCGAGCTGGTTTCGGGCCGCACGCAATACCCGCTCACCCCTGAGGAGCTGGCGCAATGGCTCGAGCGCTTCGTGCTCGAGGACGGCGCCAACATC
>JASHUW010000537.1 GCA_030039815.1 Alphaproteobacteria bacterium | reverse complement strand
CGCCGGCTCGGCTGGCGCCGCCGTCGCCTATCGCCTGTCAGAGAACCCGCGCGTCAAGGTGCTGCTGTTGGAAGCCGGCCGGGCGAGCCATCCCTGGTCGTTCATTCCGGTCGGCTCGGCGCGGCTGATCACCAACCCGGCGGCCAACTGGCTCTATGCCTCCGAACCGGAGGCCAACACCAACGGCCGCCGCATCCCGGTGCCGCGCGGCAAGCTCCTGGGCGGCTCCAGCGCGATCAACGGCATGGCCTTCGTGCGCGGCCAAGCGCAGGACTTCGACACCTGGGCGCAGATGGGCAACCAGGGTTGGAGCTATGAGGAGGTGCTGCCGTTCTTCAAGCGCATGGAGCGCTATGAAGGCGGCGGTGACGACCATTATCGCGGGCGCGATGGGCCGCTGCGCGTCACCGACCCGCCGCCGAAGGAGCCAATCTTCCAGGCGCTGATCGCCGCCGCCGCGCAGGTCGGCATCCCGCACAACCCGGACTACAACGGCGCCAATCAGATGGGCATCGTGATGAGCCAGGCGACAATCGCCCGCGGCCGTCGCCAGAGCACCGCGCGCGCCTACCTCGACCCGATCCGCCACCGCGAGAACCTGCATATCGTCACCAACGCGCTGACCGAGCGCATGGTGATCGACGGCACGCGCTGCACCGGGGTCAAGTACTCGGTCGGCGGCAAGGCGCGGGAGGCGGGCGCGGGGCGCGACGTCGTGATCTGCGCCGGCACGATCAACTCGCCGCAGCTCTTGGAGCTGTCCGGCATCGGCCAGCCGGAACGGCTGCGCAATCTCGGGATCGAAGTACACCAGGCGCTGCCCGGCGTCGGCGAAAACCTGCGCGACCACTACGCGCCACGAACGCGCTGGCATGTCGGCAAATGGGGCGTCACCAACAACGATCGCGCGCGCGGCCTCGGCATGGTCTACCAGGCGGCGCGCTACGCGCTGTTCCGCAAGGGATTCCTCGCGTCGGTCGGCGCGCCGATGCGCGCTTTCGTGTGCTCGCGCGAAGGCCTCGCCGCGCCAGACCTGCTGCTCGGCTGGGTCCCGATGCTGACCGTGCCGGGTCCGAAAGGCCCACGCATCGCCAGGCAATCCGGTTTCACCTGCTACGCCCACCCGATGCGGCCGGAGAGCAAGGGTCACATCCACATCACCTCGTCCGACCCGAACCGGCCGCCGGCGATCAACTTCAACTTCCTGTCGGCCCCGCCCGACGCCGAACTAACCGTCAAGGCGATCCGCATCGCCCGCGCAATCATGACCGCGCCGGCGATGATGCCGCTGCGGGTGAGCGAGGTCGCGCCGGGCACCGACCGCCAGAGCGACGATGAGATCATCGACTGGGTGAAGAGCGCCGCCGAGACGACCTATCACCCGGTCGGCACCTGCAAGATGGGCTCCGACCCGATGGCCGTTGTCGACGCGCAATTGCGGGTGCACGGCATCACGGGGCTGCGCGTCGCCGACGCCTCGATCATGCCGACCCTAACCTCGGGCAACACCAACGCGCCGTCGATCATGATCGGTGAAAAAGCAGCGGACATGGTGCTCAAGGCCGCCGCCTGACGCTTCGGTCGCCTGCTTGGGAGGATGCCGCCAATGCTGATAGTCGATGCCCAGATCCATCTGTGGGAAAAAGGCACGCCGTCCCCCCAGCACCAGCAGCGGCCGTTTCTGGTCGAGGAATGCATTGCCAAAATGGACGGGGGCGGAGTCGATCGCGCCTTAGTCCACCCGGTGTATTGGGATCCGGATTCGAACGAGCTGGCGCAGGCGGCCGTGGCGAAATACCCCGACCGTTTCCGGATCATGGGCTGGTTCTGGCTCGACGATCCAAAGGGCCCGGAGCATGTCGCGCATTGGCTCGAGCGGCCAGGGATGGTCGGGCTGCGGTTCTATTTCAACGACCGGCACAAGCGCGAGTGGATGACCGACGGCACGCTCGACTGGCTGTGGCCGGCGGCCGAAAAGGCCGGCGTGCCGATCTTCCTCGCCGCCGCCTTGTTCCTGACGACCGCCGGGCAGATCGCCGAGCGCCATCCTGGCCTCAAATTGACCGTCGACCACATGGCCGTGCCGCCTGGCAGCAGCGGTGAAGCAGCCTATCGCTTTCAGCCCGAACTGCTGGCGCTCGCGAGGTATCCCAATGTCGCGGTCAAGGCGACCGGCCAGATCGGTTACGCCGAGGACGCCTATCCCTACCGCAGCTTCCATGAGCATCTGCACCGCGTCTTCGACGCGTTCGGCCCGAACCGCATGTTCTGGGGCACCGACATCACCCGGATGCCCTGCCCGTGGCGGCAATGCGTGACCGTGTTCACCGAGGAACTGCAGTGGCTCAAGGGCCGCGACCTCGATCTCGTGATGGGCGAGGCGGTGTGCAACTGGCTGGGCTGGGAGCTGCCGTGAAGCCCTACGTCATCTGCCACATGGTGACGAGCATCGACGGCCGGGTCTGGGCCAGCCGCTGGCGGCCCGAGCAAAACCGCATACCGGGCCTCTTCGAGCGCCTGCATGAGCAGCTCGGCAACGGTTCCTGGCTCATTGGCCGGCTGACCGGCAGCGAATATGCGAAGGCCGACTCCTATCCGACCGAGACCGACCAGACCTTCCCGCGCGACCCCTGGTTTGCGCGGCGCGGTGCCACCGCCTACGGCATTGCGCTCGATGCGCACGGCAAGATCGCCTGGGGCCGAGCCGACATCGGCGGCGACCCGATCATCGCGGTGCTGACCGAGCGAGTTTCCGACGCGCATCTCGCCGGGCTGCGGCGCGACGGCGTCTCCTACATCTTCGCCGGCAAACAAGAGCTCGATCTTAAGCTGGCGCTGGAAACCCTGAACCGCGAATTGGGCGTCGAACGCCTGCTGATCGAGGGCGGCGGCAAGTCCAACGGCTCGTTCCTGCGCGCCGGCCTCATCGACGAGATCAGCCTGGCGATTTGCCCTGTGGTCGACGGCGCCCGAGGCGTGCCCCACGTCTTCGACTCGCGCGACGACGAGACCGAGGCGCGGGCGCCGGTTCGCTCGATGACACTGATGAGCAGCGAGGTGTTGGAGGGTGGCGCGGTCTGGCTGCGCTACCGCCTCGAAAACGGTTGATGTGAAAAGGGCCGCCCCCGGGGGCGGCCCTCGTCAG
>JASHUW010000053.1 GCA_030039815.1 Alphaproteobacteria bacterium | reverse complement strand
CGAGGCCGGCACGGTCGGCGCGCTGCCGGCGATCGTCAACGCGGTGATCGACGCCCTGGCGCCGCTCGGGGTCAGGAGCCTCGAAATGCCGGCCACCCCGGCACGTGTCTGGCAGGCGATCCACGAGGCGCGAGCGACGTAGGCCGTCACCGCGACGGCGCATCGATTTAGGTACTGCTTTCCGCTTTCGAGCCCAAAGCTGTCATGCGTGTGGCGTAAGCGACGTTCGGCTTTTGTGAAGGGTTTTGGATGCCGGCCCGCTCGCGAACTATCGGCCGGCACTGAGGGCCGGCGTCCGAAAGCCTCCAGGGAAGGAACCCGCGGGGGCTGGGTGGGCGGCTTGGGGTCTATGGGGATTTAATGGGGCAGCGACCTCAGCTCGGGTAGCGCTGGCCGGTGCATTCGACGGCGGATCGACGATCGGGGCCGAGAAGTATTCGCGCCGCTGCCGTCGTTGCGGTGATTTTGGCCTGCTTGGGCGCCATGCGCTTGGCGTTTGGAAGCGCCGCGGCGACAGTGGTGCAGCGCCGGAAGCAAGCTTCCCTGGCGGGCAGATAGTAGGCAGTGATAGTGGTCACGGCGTCGCGCGCCTGACGCCGACGTCGGACGGTGGCGGGGCTCGGGGTGTGCCGCATCGCTCGAAGGTCTCGACGATAATCATGCGGCCGCCGCAGCAGGGGCATGGCGGGCGATGGTCTGCGGCGAGGCTGGCGGCCGGGTTGGCGTGGTGGTGCTCTTCGGGCCGATTGGTTAGCGGCACGGGCATGGCGATGAGTTCTCTGGCGCGCGCGATATTGGTCTTGGCTGCGGCGCTGGCGAGCATCCCGTAATGGCGGATCCGGTGGAACCCCTTTGGCAGGACGTGGAGCAGGAAGCGCCGGATGAACTCGTCGGTGGCGAGCGTCATCGTGCGGTACCGAGCCTGCCCGTTGCGACGGTAATCCTTGTAGCGGAACGTGACGCCGCGCTGGTCGAGCGCGATGAGACGGCTGTTTGAGATGGCGACGCGGTGGGTGTAGCGGGCAAGATAGGCGAGCACCGCCTCGGGTCCGGCGAAGGGTGGCTTGGCGTAGACGAACCAGTTCTTCCCTCGCAGCGGCGCGAGGCGAGCGATGAAGGCGTTTCGGCACCGCAGGCCCTCGATCTCGCCGAAGAACGCCAGCCGGCCGGCCGTATGAGCATCGGCAAGGCCGGCTAGGAAGAGCCGCCGGAACAGGCGGGAGAGCACCCGCACCGGCAGCAGGAAGCCGGGCCGGCAGCTCACCCAGCGCGAGCCGTCGGGCGAGATCCCACCGCCCGGCACGATCATGTGGATATGCGGATGATGGGTCATTGCCGAGCCCCAACTGTGGAGCACGGCGGTGGCGCCGACGCGGGCGCCAAGATGCTTGGGATCGGCGGCGATGGTGATCAGCGTCTCGGCCGCGGCACGGAACAGCAGGTCATAGACCACTCCCTTGTTCTGGTAGGCGATCGGGGCGATCTCGGCCGGCAGGGTGAAGACCAGATGGAAGTAGCCGACCGGCAGCAGATCGGCCTCGCGGGCGGCAAGCCAATCCCGCGCCGCGGCGCCCTGGCACTTGGGGCAGTGGCGGTTGCGGCAAGAGTTATAGGCGATCCGGCTGTGGCCGCACTCTTCGCAGCGTTCGACATGACCGCCGAGGCCGGCCGAGCGGCAGTTCTCAATGGCCGACATCACCTGGAGCTGGCCAAGGCTGAGATACCCGGCATTGGCTTTGCGCCAGGCGGCACCATGTCGATGGAAGATGTCGGCGACCTCCAGCCCGTGGCGGCGCACGGCCGCCGGCTACACTCCGGGTCGCGGCCTTCCTTCCGTGGGCGACGCGAGCCGATCGAGCGGGCTGGTCACGGTGCGGATCGTGGTGTTGGCGACACGGGTGTAGCGCGCCGTGGTGTCGAGCTTGGCGTGGCCGAGCAGCACCTGGATGATGCGGATGTCGGTATCCTGTTCAAGGAGGTGGGTGGCGAAGCTGTGCCGCAGCGTATGCGGCGACACCCGCTTCTTGATCCCGGCGGCCTCGGCGGCGGCGTGAACGGCCCGATTGAGCTGACGGGTCGACAGCGGCTCGACCGGGTTGCGCCCCGGAAACAGCCAGCCTCCCGGCAGCAAGGCACCAAGCCGTCGGCCCTCGCGCCACCACGCGCGCAGCACTTCGAGTAGCTGCGGCGACAGCATGGCGTGGCGATCCTTGCGGCCCTTGCCCTGCTCGATCCGCAGCAGCATGCGCTCGGAGTCGACGTCGCCGACCCTGAGCGCGACCACCTCGGAGACGCGCAGTCCCGCACCGTAGGCGGTCGCGAATGCTGCCTTGTACTTCGGACCCGGCGCCGCTTGCAGCAGCTGGGCGATCTCCTCGACACTGAGAACCGCCGGCAGGCGGCGCGGCTGGCGCACGATCGTGAGACGCCGGGCAAGCTCCGGGCGGTCGAGCGTCACGGTGAAGAAGAAGCGCAGCGCCGAGACCGCCGTGTTCATGCTCGGCGGCTGCATCCCGCTCTGCCGCTGGTGCAACTGGAACCTGCGGATATCTGCCGGCGTCGCCGTCGCCGGTGAACGGCCAATGAAGGCGGCAAACGCTTGCACATGCCGCACATAGTCCTGGCGCGTCTTCTCGACAAAGCCGCGCACCGTCATGTCCTCGATCATGCGGGCGCGCAGTGGGCTGACGGGTCGGTCGGAAAGATGGTCGGGCATCGGGGGATCCTCTTCGAGCCGAAGGTTGCTGGACCTTCAAATGCTCGGGAGCGGATGCCCCGATCGTCACCCCCTACCGATCCACCACCCCGCCAATATCTCACCCACGCTCAAGCGCCCCGTCCCGCGACAGCGGGTTCGTTCTTTGCCCCGAAGCCGTCGTTCGCTGCGACGAGGTGAACTGCTGCATAGGGTGGTTGGCGGGCCCTTCGCCTGCGACGATCGCCGTTCCACCGACCGGTGCCAATCGACATCCAAATTTTGGACGCCGATCAGCCTCTATAGGGGCCAATCTTCCACACCAGATAACAGACCGGTGGCCGCCGGACCCGAGCGAGAGC
>JASHUW010000536.1 GCA_030039815.1 Alphaproteobacteria bacterium | reverse complement strand
CCGCAATCTTCCGGATTTCGACGCGCTGCTCGATCTGGGGCCGTCGGAGAAATTGGCGAAGGCGTGAGGCGATGGCGGTGCGCTCGCTCGCTCCGCCCGGCGGCATCGCCTTTGTCGTGCCGGTGGCGCTGGTCGGTTTCTGGTGGCTGGCAACGCACAACCATCCGACGGGCCTCATCCCGCCGCCCAACCTGGTTGTCCGCGAGCTTGCCGACACGGCGGGTCTGTTGGGCGACAACGACGAATTCAGCGGCGGTCTGTGGCAGAACCTGCTGACCTCGGCATCGCGCGTCTATGGCGGGTTTTTGCTGTCGGCCGCGCTCGGGTTGTCGCTCGGCATGCTGATCGGCCGTCTCAAGATCTTCCAGCGGCTGCTCGATTCGACCTTGCAGATGTTGCGGCCGATCCCGGTGACGGCCTGGCAGCCGCTCTTTCTCATTCTGTTCGGGCTGGGCTCGCGCTCGGCGACCCTGCTGGTCGCGCTCGGCTGCTTTTACCCGATCCTCGTCAACACGATCTTTGGCGTGCGCAGCGTCGAACCGCGCTTGATCGAGGCGGCGACGATGCTCGGCACGTCGCGCGCCGCGCTGTTTCCCAAGGTTGTGCTGCCCTCCGCCTTGCCCGGCATCTTCACCGGGCTGAGGCTCGGGCTCGGCTTTGCCTGGGTGGTCATCGTCGTCGGCGAGCTCTCCGGCGTGCGGATCGGATTGGGCGCGATGATCGAGAACGCGCGCGAGGTTTCGCGCACCGACGTGGTGATCGCCGGGATGATCGTGATCGGCCTCGCCGGTTATCTGTCCGACCAGGCGATCCTCGCCATCGGCCGCCGGCTGCTGCGCTGGAACCCGCAGCATGGCTGACCTCGCCGTCGCCATGCAGCTGAGCGAAGTGCCGCCGCCGGCGCCGGCGGCTTCCGACGCGATCTTGCACATCGAGGCGGTCGGCAAGCGGTTTGCCACCAATGGCGGCGAGATCGAGGCGCTGCGCGCGGTCAACCTCACGATCCGGCGCGGCGAGTTCATTTGCCTGATCGGCGCTTCGGGCTGCGGCAAGTCGACCCTGTTGCGCGCGGTCGGCGGGTTCGAACTGCCGAGCGAGGGAAGGGTGCTGATGAACGGCCGGCCGGTGACCGGCCCCGGCCCCGATCGCGGCATGGTGTTCCAGGATTACGGCCTGTTTCCATGGCTAACCGTCAAGCGCAATATCGGCTTCGGCCCGGCCGCGCGCGGCGTCAAGCGCGACGAGGTCGAGGCGATCGCCCAGCGCTTCATCGCGATGATCGGCCTCGATCGTTTCGCCCAGGCCTATCCCCACCAGCTCTCGGGCGGCATGAAACAGCGTGTGGCGATCGCCCGCGTGCTGGCCAACGATGCCGCGGTGCTGCTGATGGACGAGCCGTTCGGTGCGCTCGACGCGATGACGCGAGAGCATCTGCAAAGCGAGCTCTTGACCTTGTGGCGGGCGACCGGGTTGACCGTGCTCTTCGTCACCCACGCGATCGAGGAGGCGATCCTGCTCGCCGACAGGGTCATCGTCATGTCGCCCGGCCCCGGCCGCGTCACGGCCGATGTGACGATCGATCTGCCGCGCCCCCGCGACGTCGTTTCCCCCGCCTTCAACGAGATGCGCCGCGAGGTTGCCGCATTGCTGCAGCACGCCGGCGGTCACTGACGCCGTCAGGGGAGCGATCGCGTTCTCTTTAGGGTGTCCGACCGTCTTGCGATAGGCTGCCGCAATGGTGCTCGACGTCTATCGACAAAAGCGCGATTTCCGGAAAACGCCGGAGCCGTCCGGCGCGCCCGCGCGGGCTCGCTCGCGCGCCAAGAAAGGGTTGTCCTACGTCGTCCAAAAGCATGCCGCGCGGCGGCTGCACTACGATTTCCGCCTCGAGCTCGACGGGGTGCTGAAGAGCTGGGCGATCCCGAAAGGCCCGAGCCTCGATCCTGCCGAAAAGCGCCTCGCGGTCGAGGTCGAGGATCACCCGCTCGAATATGGCGGGTTCGAGGGCGTCATTCCCCGGGGCGAATACGGCGGCGGCACGGTGCTGCTGTGGGATCGCGGCACCTGGGAGCCGCTGGAGGTCGACCCGGAGGAAGCGCTCGCCAAGGGCATGCTCAAATTCGCGCTGCACGGCGAAAAGCTGCACGGCAACTGGATGCTGGTGCGCCTCAAGCGCCGGCCGCGCGACCGCACCGACAATTGGCTGCTCGTCAAGGAACGCGACGAAGCGGCGATCCCGGGCAGCGGCAGCGCCGTGGTCGACGAGCTGACCGAAAGCGTCGAAAGTCATCGAACGATCGACGACATCGCCGCCGACCGCGATCGGGTCTGGCACTCGAAGGGTTCCGAGGAGCCTGGCGAGGCGCCCACGCCGGTGAAGTTGCGCCCGCCGGCGCGCATCAATGGCGCGCGCAAGGTGGCGATGCCGGCGGGCCTCAAGCCGCAGCTCGCGACCGCCGCCGCCACGGCGCCGGAGGGCGACGAATGGCTGCACGAGATCAAGTATGACGGCAT
>JASHUW010000535.1 GCA_030039815.1 Alphaproteobacteria bacterium | reverse complement strand
TGACCGCGAGGCCGTCGGCCAAATCCCAGCGCGCCGTGACCGTGATCGAGCCCCCGGCCGAGGTGAACTTGACCGCGTTGGTAATGAGGTTCAGCAACACCTGCTTGGTCTTCCGCTCATCGCCCGAGATCGGCGGCAAATTCTCGGGCAGCTCGACGGTTTGCGTCAGATTCGCGGCTTGGACGCGCGCCGCGGTCAGCTGACCGACCGAGCGCATGATGTCGCGCAGATCGAACACGTCCTCGGCGAGGTCGATCTTGCCGGCCTCCGCTTTCGACAAATCGAGGATGTCGTTGATGATCTGCAAAAGATGCGTGCCGCTGGCATGGATGTCGCCGACATAGGCGCGATACTGCTCGTTGCCGAGCGGCCCCAGCACCTCGCGCAGCATCATCTCGGAAAAGCCGATGATCGCGTTCAAGGGCGTGCGCAGCTCGTGGCTCATCGTCGCGAGGAAACCCGACTTCGCCTGGTTCGCCGCCTCCGCGTCGTCTTTCGCGAGGCGCAGCTCCTCATACGCGGCCTCGCGATCGCGCAGCAGGTCGACGCGGTCGAAGCAACGGTCGAGCACCGCAAACAGCGATTGCGGATCGACCGACTTGTCGAAGTAATCGTAAGCGCCGCGGCGCAACGCCGCGATCGCGGTATGGGTATCGAGCTCGGCGGTCATCAACACGCCGATCAGCTCGGGCCGCTCGCTGCGCAGCCGCGCCAGAAGGTCGATGCCCGATGTCGTGCCAAGGCGCAGATCGATCAGCGCCACGGGCGGCGGATTGTTGTCCAGCAGCGGCGACATGATCGCGATCGCGGCGTCGGGCGAGGCGGCGATGATCGGCTTGAAGCCGCGCGGCGCGAGCATATCGGCGAGCGACTCGGCGAAGTCGCCGTCGTCCTCGACGATCAATACGCTGCGCGCGGCTTCGTCGGAAATCATGCCGCGACTTTCATGACCTGCTCGATCGGCAGGCGGATGGTGACCTGCGTGCCTCTGCCGAGCTCGCTGTCGATATCGATCGTGCCGCCATGCTGGACGACGATCTGCTTGACGGTCGAGAGGCCGAGACCGGCGCCAAAGCTCTTGGTGCTGAACAGCGGCTCGAAGATGCGGGCCATGTTCTCGGGCGGGATACCCGGTCCGGTATCGGCAACGGAAAGCTCAAGCGCGCCATCGACCACGGCGCTCTTGACCGCGATGCGCAGCGGCCCGCCGCTCGGCGGCATTTCGCCCAGAGCCTGCGCCGCGTTATCGATCAGATTGATGACGACGTGGCGGATGCGGTCGGCGTCGATCCGCACGATCGTGTCCGGCGCGGCGTATTCCTCGACCAGCGTCACCGCGGGCGGCAAGCCGTGCTCGACCAGCACGTCGCGCAGCCACTCGTCGAAATTGACCGAGATGCGGCTGAGCTCGGGATTGCGGATGTATTCGAGCAGATCGCCGATGATCCGATCGCAACGCGCGATGCTGCGTTGAATCCGCGCGATCGGGCGATCGAGCTGCAGGCCGCTCGACTGCGCGATCTCGCGCATCGTGAAGAGCGTGTTGCGGATGGCCGAGAGCGGGTTGCGCAATTCGTTCGCCACCGTCGCGGTGAACTGGCCGAGCACCGACAGCCGTTCCTTCTTGAGCAGCTCGGCTTCGGCGACGAGGCGGGCATGCTCGACCTCGATCTTCTCGGCGCGCATTGTGGCGAGCGCGCTGTGCGTGCGGATCTGACGCCCGATCAGCGTCACCATCAGCCCGATCGCGACGACGCCGCACACGGCGAAGGCGGCGAACATCGCCGCCTCGCGCGGCCAGCCGACCAGCGCATGGGCCCCGCTACAGCTGACGACCACCGCGACCGGATAATCGGCCAGCGGCTGCACGGCGTCGATGAACCAGCGGCCCTGCTTGCCGCGGTCGTCCTCGATGATGCCCTGGGCGCCATCGGCGAGCGCCGCCAGCAGCGTGGCGCTGGGCGGCTGGTTGCCGGCATCGGGCTGGCGGGGAAACTGCGCGAGGACGGTGCCGTCGCGGCGCATCAGTGAGATGACGCCATCATCGCCGAGCGGGACGGCGCGATAGAGCGTTTCGAAGTCGCTTACCGGCAGCGTCGCGACGGCGAGCCCGGCAAAGCCGCCATTCGTCGCCCGCAGCTTATGCGCGATCGGGATGACCCTGATGCCACCGTTTTCAAGCGCGATCGGCGCGCCGATCGAAGACTCCAGCCCCGAATGGTTGGCCAGTGCGAGAAAATAGTCGCGAGCCGCGACATTGCTCTCTCCGGAAGGCCAACCGCCGGTGTGGCTGATGACCGTTCCGTCGGCGCCGATCAACGCGATCCCGACGATTTGCGGGGTTGCCTCAACCTGCCGATCGAGATGGGCGCCGACGGCCGCCTCGCCGATGTCGCGGGCGATGGCGTCGGGCCGCGGTACATCGGCCAGGCGGATGTGGCTGGCAATATCGCTGAGCACCGCCTCGACCGTGAGGAGGGTTCGGTTGCCCGCCTCGACAAGCACCGCATCGACCCGCGACAGCCCGGCTTCGCTCGACTCCAGCGTCTGCTGCCGCAGATAGCCGGCGACCAGGCTGGTCACGACCAACAGCGCGACCGCGAACAGGGCGCCGCAGGCGATCAGCAGCGTCAACGGTCGCGGGGGCACCGAAGGCCGCTTGATTTCACCCTTTGCCGCGTGTTCCGGATCGGTCATCGGAATCGCTCACGGACACGTCTCATCGACGCGCAAGTAAGCCGCTTCCCGGTTGAGGAAGCATTAACGCGACAGCGGTTTTTCCCTGTATGTATTTGAATGTATTTGACGCTGCGCCTAAAACCGGCTCAGCAGCGAGCCGAAGCCGGCGATGCGATCAGCGATGCCGTTGGCGCGCAGCGCCCACCAATAAGTGGCCGTGTTGATCGCGATTACCGGCTTTTCCAGCCAGGCCTCGGCGACGGCGGCGAGCCGCGCCATCGCCAGATTGGTGCCGACCTGGACGATGGCGTCCACCCCAGGGCCGTCGACGCGGCGGATCGCGGCGCGCAATTCGCCTTCCTGGACATGCGCGTACAACACCGGGCTCGCGCCCTTGAGGCCGAGGAGGTTGACGATCTCGTAGCCGCAATCGGCAAAAAAGCGCCGTACCTGCTGGTCCGCAACCGGCATGTACGGAGTCACCACGGCAATGCGCTTCGCACCGTGCCGGTCGAGGGCCTGACGTGCCGCGTCCGAGCCCATCGTGACCTTGACGCCGGCCCGCGTCTCGACCCGCTCGCGCAGCTTTTCGCTGCCCTCGATCCCGTCCCAGAAGGTCTCCGACGACATGCCCATGATCAGATGATCGGGCTCGCAGGTCATGACCCGGTCGATCGCCGCCATGATCTCGCGCCGAACGGTTTCGATGAGGCGGGTGAAATCGTCGTCGTTTCGCAGCGGGTCGTTGGGAATGTGGATGCGGCCGAAATGGTTGGTGACGCCTTCCGGCCGCATCGCGTCGAATTCCGGCTGGACGATCGTGTTGGTCGAGGGCGCGATGACGCCGAACTTCATCCGCCAGCCGAGTGCGTCGGGCATCGCTTCTATCCCGCCACCACGCGCCCGCGGCATTCGCCGAAGCCGATCGACACGTAGCCGTCGCGCCGGGCGTGAGCGCGGAAGACCGCCTCGTCGCCGTCTTCGAGGAAGGTGCGGGTTTCGCCCGAGGACAGCGGGTTCGACTGCTGCCCGTCGCGCGACAGCTCACTGAGGCTACCCCAGCCTTCCGGGGTCGGACCCGAGATCGTGCCGGTGCCGAACAGATCGCCCGGCTCGATGTTGCAGCCATTGCAGGTCTGGTGGGCGACCATCTGCGCGATCGTCCAGTAGAGGTCGAGCGTGTTGCTGTGCGACATGCGGTGCGGTGCCTGGCCGCTGGCCCGCATCTTCTCGGTCAGGATGAAGGCTTCGAGCTCGATGGCGAAGGCGCCGGCTTTCTGGTCGGCTTCGTCCCACAGATAGGGGAGCGGCCGAGGATCGCCGCCCGGGCGCGCCGGCTGGGCGACGCGGAACGGCGCCAGCGCCTCCATGGTCACGATCCACGGCGACACGGTCGAGCCGAAGCTCTTGCCGAGGAAGGGGCCGAGCGGCGCCGACTCCCATTGCTGGATGTCGCGGGCCGACCAGTCATTGACGAAACCCAGGCCGACGATGTGGTCGGCCGCCTCCGAGATGGGGATGGGCTCGCCCTGGCGGTTGCCGGGGCCGAGCCAGATCGCCACTTCGAGCTCGTAATCGAGCTTGCGGCAGGGGCCGTAGGACGGCGCATTCTCCTCGGGCAATTTGCGCTGACCGCTTGGCCGGCGGATCGGCTGCCCCGACACCTGCAGCGACGAGGCGCGGCTGTGATACGCGACCGGCACGTATTTGTAATTGGGGCCGAGCGGGTCGTTGGGGTTGCGCCGCCGCCCGCCATTGGTCGCGTGGTGAATGCCGGCGAAGAAGTCGGTGAAGCTCATCACCTTGGCCGGGACGTGCATGGCGCAGACATCGGCGTCGTGAAGGATAGCCGTGGCGAGATCGCGCGCCTTTGCGGCGTTCTTGCCGTCGGTCGCCAGCAGGTCGAACACCTGGCGGCGCAGCGCGACGCGCGGGCCGGCGCCCAACGCCATCAGCGGGTTGAGCGAACCGCCCGACGCGGCCCTGGCCGCGATCGCCGCTTCGTCGGAGAACAGGCCGGCGGCAAGCGCGGCCTTGATGTCGAAAATCTTGTCGCCGATTGCCATGCCGCCACGCGCCTTGGCGTCGGGCACGTAATTGCCGGGCGGGCTGAACACCCCAAAGGGCAGGTTCTGCAATGGGAAATCCGCGTGTCCGTTCGCGGACCCGACCCAGCTCTGCCGCTTCGGATCATGGGTTTCGTCGATCGCGCTGATGGCCATTGTTCCGTCCTCCCCGAACCTGATCTTTTGTAGCGCAGGGCCGGGCGGGCGCGCACGGAGTTTGACGCTCGATGGGGATCAGTGCGTCCTTCGAGGCCCCGGCTTCCCGCCGGGGCACCTCAGGATGAGGCGCTTTTCTTGATGCCATCAACCGGCCAACCTCGTCCTGAGGTGCGGCCACCGGGCTTGACCCGGTGGTCGCCTCGAAAGACGCAACGACCGCCCAGCGGAGGAACGAGATGACCCAGGAATTCGCCGGAAAGACCGTCGTCATCACCGGGGCGGCCGGGATTTACGGCTCGCAGCTCGCGACGGATTTCGCGGCGGCGGGGGCGCGCCTGTTCCTGACCGATCGTGACGCGACGGGGCTGGCGGCGGTTTGCGGGCGGCTCGGCAGCGATGTCGCCTCGGCAGCCGCCGAGCTGACCGACCCGGACTCGATCGCTGCGCTATGCCGGCAAATCCTCGACCGCTTCGTGCCGGACGTGGTCGTCAACAATGCCGGCATCTACCCGTTTGGCGGGCTGCTCGACACGCCGGTCGAGATGTGGGACCGGATCATGGGCGTCAATCTGCGCGCGCCGTTTCTCATCACCCAGGCGCTCGCGGCGGCGATGATCGCGGCCGGGCGAAAGGGCGCGTTCATCTTCATCGGCTCGGGGGCGGGCCAGGTGCTGCGCACCAACGGCCTCGCTTATTGCACCTCGAAGCGCGGGCTCGAATGGCTGATGAGGGGCGTCGCGCTGGAGCTGGCGCCGCACGGCATTCGCGCCAATCTGGTGGCGCCGGGGCTGGCGCTCGGCAGCGCCGGCACGGTGTTCCCCGAAGGCTATGCCGAGGCGATGGCGAAGCGGGTGCCGCTCGGGCGCGCGATCGCGCCGGGCGAACTCGGCGCCGCGGTCATGTTCCTCGCCTCCGAGCGAG
>JASHUW010000534.1 GCA_030039815.1 Alphaproteobacteria bacterium | reverse complement strand
CTTTGGTGTTGGGGGGATACCTGGCACTACGGGGGTTCAGCGTCAGAGTGCCGCCGATCGCGGGAGCGAGCCCGCCCGCCACACAGCGGGCGGCAAAGTCGCAGCCCGCCAAAACCCCGCCGCGCCGGCGCTGATCGGTCACCCGGTCATTCCGGGACGACCCCCAAAGGCCGAACTGGACGAGTGCGGATGCACCGCACCCGTCCGCGCGGCGCCGGCTCCGCCGCGCGTAGTCAAATGTTCCTATTCACCGCCTACTTCACGGTTTGTCGGTGGCTTTTGAGCGACGCGCAGGTGCGTGGTTTTCGGGGGACTTGTCATTGATTTTTATGGTGCCCCGACGGCACCGAATTCTTCGTTGGTCTTTGCTGCGCCGCCCGCTCCGCTTACCCGTCCAAGCTCCGGTTTCGGACTTTCAATTAACGTGATGGCGATATGGCGGATTTGTATCTCAATAGCAATATTCAATTAAGCATTGCTATTGCAATAATAACGATTTTCGGACACGATATCCCACGCCTGTAGTTCGGCGCTGGACGAAGCGATTGCAGCAGACGTGAAGCGTCCATAGCCTCATATTCGCGTCATCCCCCCACCGGCCCCCGGTTTGAAGGAGAGACGTGATGTTGACGCTGTGTATTCGCTATAGATTCAACCCCGACAAGATTTCCGGTATTCAAGAATATTTCGAAAACGAGCAGTGTGTTATCGAACGCAGCGGCGGAAAGGTCGTCGGATACTTCCTTCCGACGGATTTCGCTGGGCCAACCGATGAGGCGATCGGGCTGATCGATATTCCGTCGATTGCCGTTTACGAGGACTATCGCCAGCGGCTTGCGGACGATCCCGAGCACAAAGCCAACCTCGCCGCGCTCACCAAAAGCGGCGCAACGGTTTCAATGGTCCGCTCGTTCATCCGCCGTGTGCCGGTGCGGTGATGGATACCGTCATGAACGAGGCGATCCGTCTCGATTCGCGCGAAGAGCATTTCAGGGTTCCCAGCCCGCATCCCGGCCTGTCGCTGTTCCTGCGCTATCTGCCGCCGTGCAATGACGCGATGGCGGAGGGCCGCACGGTGTTGTACGTCCATGGCGGCACGTTTCCCTCGGCGTTGTCGATCGCGCATCGCTTCGATGGCCGGTCTTGGCGTGACGAGCTATGCGGTGCCGGGTTCCACGTTTGGGGGCTCGATTTCCACGGCTTCGGGAAGTCCGACCCGTACCCCGAGTTCGCGGCGCCGGCCGAAGCGCATCCGCCGCTTGGCCGGGCCGCCGAGTGCTCGCGCCAGCTCGAAGCGGCCGTGCGTTTTATCCGCCGACAGCAGGGAGCCGCCCGCGTGTCGCTGGTGGCGCATTCCTGGGGCAGCATGGTCGCCGGCGAATTTGCCGGGCGCTGCCCCGAGCTGGTCGATCGGCTGGTGCTTTTCGGACCGATCGCGCGGCGCGAGCCCCGCAGCGCGCGACAGCAGCTGCCGGCTTGGCGGCTCATTTCGCTCCAGGCGCAATGGGATCGTTTTGTCGAGGACGTGCCGCCAGGCGAAGCGCCGGTGCTGTCGCGGCGGCATTTCGACGATTGGGGTGAAGCGTATCTCGATACCGACGCGGAGAGCCGATCGCGTGTGCCGGCCGCGGTCAAAGTGCCGAGCGGGGCGTTCCAGGACATTTATGACGCCTGGGCCGGCGAGCTCGCCTATGACCCGGCGCTGGTGCGCGCTCCGGTCGCGATCATTCGCGGCGCATGGGACGGTATGTGCAGCGATGCCGACGCGCGCTGGCTGTTCGACGCGCTTAAAGGGTCGCCGGTGCGCCGCGATGTGAAGATCGCCCGCGCGACACATCTGATGCATCTCGAAGAAAACCGCTTCGCGCTCTATCGCGAGACGGCGTGTTTCCTTAGTGGAGACGACGTCTAATAGCACCACCCTGGCGAAGGCCGGGATGGTGCTTTAGCGATGCGCTGGGGAGATCCCCGGGTCAATCCCGGGGATGGCCTTTCAGGCCAGCTTGAAGAATTTCACCGCGTTGCTGGCCCAGATCTTGTCGCGTTCGATCGCCGGGATGTCCTTGTAGATGTCGTCGATGACCGGGCGCGAGTTCGGCCACTCGTTCTCGATATGGGGGAAGTCGGTGGCGAACATGATGTGGTCGACGCCGACATGGTGGCGCATCTCGATCGCGACGCGCTCGTACTGGACGCTAAAATAGATGTTCTCGCGCACATAGGTCGCCGGCAGCTCCTTCAGCGGCTTGAAGCCGAGCATGTCCTCCGCCCAGTTGAGGTGCCGCTTGTACCAGAGGTCCATGTGCTCGAGCCAGAACGGGACCCAGCCGAGCCGGGTTTCGGCGAAGAACACCTTGAGTTTGGGGAAGCGCTCGAAGACGCCCGAGAGCACCAGCTGCGCCATGCCAATCGATGGCGGCAGGCCGAAATTGACCAGCCATTCGAGGAACGGCCGGCGCAGCCGCGCCATCACCTCGGGGTCTTCCTTCGGATATTTCATCGTCGGCTGATTGGCACGCGCGCCGGTGCGGTAGAGCTGGACGTGCACGGTCACCGCCATGTCGAGGTCGAGCGCGGCGGCCCAGAACCGGTCATCCTCCGGCGTCGGGTAACCCTTGGCGTTGGGTAGCGCGCCGAGCAGCACACCCTTGAGGCCGAGTTTCTTGCAATGCTCCATCTCGGCGATGGCGTCGTCGACATTGGTGATCGGAATGACCCCCATGCCGATCAGTCGATCCGGCGCGACCGAGCAGTATTCCTCGCCGAGCCAATCGTTGTAGCCGCGGATGACGGCCTTGTAGACCTCGTCATGCGCGATGTTGCGCCAGAAGACGGGCCCAGCGACCATCGCCGCGAACAGCACCTCGGCATCCATGCCGTCCTGGTCCTGCTCGCGGACCCGCTGCTCGGGCCCGCCGGTACCGGCAGCATCCTCGACCTTGAGGCCAATGGGCGACCAGGTGCCCTCGGCACGCCCGGCACGCAGGTCGAGGAAATTGGCTTCGAGCAGCGGCTGGCCTTCGATCATCAGCGCGTCGCCGCCATCCGGCAGGTGGATCGTGTGCGGCGCGCGATCGCGGTACTTTGCCGGTACGCGGTGGGTCCAGCGCTCGGGCGGAACTTCCAAATGCCCGTCCGACGACATCAACTTGTATTGCCGCGCCATCGACCGCTCCTGTCATTGCGAGCGCAGCGAAGCACTCTCGCTCCGGCGACGCTCAGGCCCATCGAGATTGCGTCGTCGCTGCGCTCCTCGCAATGACGACGTAGGCTACGCCGCGTATTCCACCAGCGCGCCGGGCGCGGGGCAATAGTCGAGGCATTCGCCGCAGCCGGTGCACTTCTCGGCGATCACCTCGTAAAGGTGGCGTGGCTCCAACAAGGTCGGGCGGATCGCCGAGTATGAGCACACCTCGCGGCACAGGCCGCAGGAATTGCACGGCGGAAATTCGATGCGGACTT
>JASHUW010000533.1 GCA_030039815.1 Alphaproteobacteria bacterium | reverse complement strand
TGTTGGCCTGCGCCGAAAGCGGCGCGGTCTGCGCATTGGCGAAAGCGCGGCATGCCTGGTCGTCGGCGGCGAACTGGTTGCCCGGCTTGTTGGCGCCGGGCATCACCGGCACGGTCGGCGCCATCACCGTCGTCGCGCAGCCAGTAAGCGCGAGCGCAGCCGCCATCGCCGCGCCCAATCCCCTGTGGACACGCATCATCGTCGATCTCCCCATTGATCTTCGACTGACTACCCCGCCCGAGGCGGCGGCGTCCTTGGAAAATGGCTCCCCGGGCCGGATTCGAACCAGCGACCCAGCGGTTAACAGCCGCTTGCTCTACCACTGAGCTACCGGGGATCAGAGGCGGCGTCGATATAGGCGCGCCGATTGCCAAGGGTCAAGTCCAAGGGACAAGATCGCCGTGACGATGCTTTTTAAGAAGGACTCGCTGATGCCTGCGCCGCTTCCCGCCCTCGCGTTGATGGCCAACCCCGGCGAGCGCCTCGCGACGCTCGATCTCGCGCGCGAGATCGAACGCCGCGGCTTCGCCGGAATTTCGGTGTCGAGCTCGTTCGGCAACATGTCGCAATGCCTGGGGCTCGCCTTCACCACCCAGCGCATCAATTTCGCGACCGCGATCGCGCCGATCTATGCCCAATCGGTCGACGAATTCGCGCAGAATGCCGCCTACATCCATGAGGTGTCGGACGGACGCTTCCAGTTCGGCATCGGCATCGCGCACGCGCCGTCCTATGCAAGATGGGAGGCGAAGCCGGGGAAGCCGCTCGGCGATACGCGCGCCTTTATCGAGAAGTTCAAGGCATGCAGCCAATACGGGCCGCTGCCGCCGGTCATCGTCGCGACCTTGCGCAAGCGGATGATCACGCTTGCCGGCGAGATCGGCGACGGCCTCGTTTTCGCCAATGGCAGCCGGGCCTATATGGCCGACTCGCTGTCGGCGCTGCCGGCAGCGAAACGGCGGGACCCGAATTTCTCCATCTGCAACCGCGTCCGCACCTGCATTTCCGACGACATCGAAGAGGCGAAGGCCGCCTTACGTCGGTCGATGGCGAGCTATTGGCTGTTGCCGAATTATCGCAATTACTGGAAGGAGACGGGGTACGCCGATGAGATGGCGACTGCCGAAAAACTGGTCGCCGCGGGCCGCGCGGCGGAGATGCCGAATTATCTGACCGATCGCTGGCTCGAGGACTGCACGCTGTTCGGGCCGGCATCGCGGGTTCGCGAGGGCGTCGAAGCATGGCGCGCGGCCGGCATCACCACGCCGGTGGTCGTGCCGATTTCTCCCGACGGCAGTCAGAAGCGGGCAATCGAGACGGTGTTCAGGGCGTTCGAATGACCGTTTCCCACGGGCGCCGGACCGGCGTGGTGCCCGGCGCCCGGTCGACCGCGCCGCACGTGCCGCTGATCGCGTTCGTCTATCTGGCGGTCATCGTGCTGACCTGGGCGGGCAATTGGCCGCTGATGAAGCTGGCGCTGGGCGAGGTGCCGCCGCTCAAATTCGTGTTGTTGCGGCTGGTGGGCAGCCTCGTATTGATCGCGCCGGCATTGCTCGCGACACGGCAGCGCCTGCTGCCCTATCGCGGCGAGCGGCTCATCCTGTTTTGGGTCGGTGAACTGCAAGTTGCCGGGTTTCTCATCTGCAGCATCATCGGCCTGTCGATCCTACCGGCGGGGCGGGCGATCGTGCTCGCCTATACAATGCCGCTGTGGGCAATCCCGATCGGCCTCTTCATCTGGCCCGAGCCGCACGGTCGCGCGCAGTTGGTCGGCGCGGCGATCGGGTTTGCTGGGTTGGTGCTGTTCATGAGCCCCGGCCTCGTCGATTGGGGCGACCCGCGTATCCTCGCCGGCAACGGGCTGTTGATCCTCGCCGCGATCCTGTGGGCGCTCGGCTCGTGCCTCTATCGGCGTCGCGCGTTCCAATCGCCGTTTTGGGTGCAGACGTTCTGGCAGCTTGCCGTCAGCCTACCGCCGGTGGCGGCGATCGTCATCGTCGCGGTGCCAGGCGCGATTGAGTGGTCGCCGGGGCTGGTGGCGATCGTCCTCTACAATTGCGTCGTCACCACCGCGCTCGGCTATTTCTTCTGGGGGAAGGTGCTGTCGATGATGCCGGCGGCGATGGCCGGCCAGGTGCTGACCCTGACCCCGATCGGCGGGTTCGCGCTGTCGCTGCTGATGTTCGGCGGGACGTTGACGCTCGACGTGCTGGTCAGCATCGCGCTTATCATCGCCGGCATCTTCGTGACCCTGCGCCGGGTCTCGACCGCAACCCCGCCGCTTGAGTCGTGATCGGCCCCTGACACGGCGTAGCGGCGTTGCAGGATAAGGCTCACACCATCTTTTTTGGGTCGACCAACTGGTCGAACTCGGCTTCGTCGATGTAGCCGAGCTGAAGGGCCGCTTCCTTCAGCGTCAAATCGCGCGCCGTGGCATGGTGGGCGATCTCCGACGCCTTGTCGTAGCCGATCGCCGGGGCCAGCGCGGTGACCAGCATCAGCGAACGCTCAACATAGTCGTTGATGTTCTGGAGGTTGGGCAGGGCGCCGTCGACCAGGAACCGGCGGAAATTGGTGCAGCCGTCGGTCAAAAGCGTGATCGAGTTCGTAAGGTTGAAGATCATCAGCGGCTTGTAGACGTTCATCTCCAGCGATCCGCCGGCGCCGCCAACGCCGACCGCGACGTCATTCGCCATGACCTGGGTGGCGATCATGGTCAGCGCTTCGCATTGGGTCGGGTTGACCTTCCCGGGCATGATCGACGAGCCCGGCTCGTTCTCGGGCAGTTGCAGCTCGGCGATCCCGGCGCGCGGTCCGCTCGACACCAGGCGGATGTCGTTGGCGATCTTGTAGAGCGAGACCGCGAGGGTGCGCAGCGAACCCGAAAGCTGCACCAAGGCGTCGTGCGATCCCTGCACAGTGAACTTGTTGGGGGCGGTGACGAAGGGCAGTCCAGTCAGCC
>JASHUW010000532.1 GCA_030039815.1 Alphaproteobacteria bacterium | reverse complement strand
GCCGAATTCGCCGCGCATGCGCGAGGCCATGACGCATGCGCCGGGTTCCGCTGGCGTCTATGTGCGGGTGAACTCCTAAAGCGTCTTTTACAGCGCTCGCCGCCAACTTGGCCCTGGTCAACGATTTGCCGCGGCACAAGCTCGGCGGCTAGTTCGTCAATCGTGGCACGGCGTACAAATTGCCGGCGGGGCGTTGTCCGCGCGCAGTGCGCCGGCGATCTGCAGCGCGGCGGTCAGCGCCACCAGCAGCGCGAGCGCGAAAACGGCCCGGCTCATGCCGCCAGTTCCTCGAGGCTCTTCTGGTTGCCTTCGAGCATCGGGTGGCAGGCGACGTTGACGACATTCGCCACCAGCAGCAACGCCAACAGTCCGACATAGGCGCCAAAGCCGATCCCGGCGAGCGCGATCGGCACGAGAAAGATGTTGGCGGAAATCGCCAACCGGCAGGCGCCGTTGCAAATCCCCTGCGAGCGGCCGCGCAGATGCGTCGGGAACAGCTCGCTCGACCAGATCCAGCCGAGGATGGCGTTGCCCGACCAGCCCGAAAGCGCCATGCCGTAAAAGCACACCACCAGCGCCGCCGGGCTCGTCTCCGCGAAGCGCGATTGCAAGAGCGCGCAGGCGATGAAACAGACCGACGATAGATAGGAGAGCTTGCGCCGGCCGATGCGGTCGACCAAGGTCGAGCTGATCATCACGCCGACCGTCGCGACCGCCCAGATCGAGGCACTGAAGAACATCGTCGCGTTGGTGCCGACCGCGCCGACCGTCTTGATGACGAGCGGCGTCGCGATCGTCGCGATCGAGCCGGCGAAACAGTTGAAGGTGAACCACAGCCCGACCCAGAAGACGCGATTGAGATAGGGCGGGCGCAACAGCTCGGCGTAGGAGCCGCGGCGCGGCGTCGCCACCAGCATGTCGGCGGTCGCGTCGATGCCGAAGACCGCGAAGGCCTGGCGCGCCTCTTCGACGCGACCCCTCGCCAGGAGCCAGCGCGGACTTTCGGGAAGGCCCTGCCGGCCCAAGAGGATCAGCACCGCCGGCACCGCGGCGAGGCCAAGCATCCACCGCCACGCCGCGTCGCCGAACAGCGCCAGGAGCGGCAGCGCGATCAGCGTCGAGGTCATCGCGCCCAGCGTCCACATCACGTTGAGCAGCGACCCCAGCATCGCCCCGCGGCGCCGGCGCGGCGCGATCTCGGCGAGATAGGCGGTCGAGGTCGGGATATCCATGCCGACCCCGACCCCGACCAGAAAGCGCATCAGGAAGAGCTGCGCGGTGGTGGTGACGAGCGCCGAGGCGATCGAGAAGACGACGAAGAAGACGAGGTTGACGATAAAGATGGCGCGCCGGCCGAGCCGGTCGGAGAGGTCGCCGAACACCAGGAGCCCGACCATCGCGCCGAGAAACGCCGCGGCGCCGAGCAGCCCGACCTCCTGCGGCGAGAGGGCGAATTGCGGCCGGATCAGAATCAGTGCCGCGCCCATCACCAGCAGGTCGTAGCCGTCGATGAACTCGCCGCAGGCGACGAGGATCGCGGCATAGCGCTGCCGGCCGGAGATCGGCCGCTCGTCGAGATCGGACACGGCGGTGATGGGTGCCATGGACACGACGCGATCCCCCCGGTCGCTGTTTTGTCGTTGCAAGGGAGCTTAGGTGGTCGCTTTCGCGGTTGACAATGGCGGCGAATGTTCTATCTTTGTTCTAACGCCATGCCGGAAGGCGGGGCAGCTTGTAAATCGCCTGCAAAATCAGGCAGAACGGGCGCGGCGAATGGCGATGAGTGGGCGCAAACCCGCCAGGGCACAGCGGGGAAGATGTCGCGCAACCCAGGCGTGCTGGCTTTTGCTGCAGACTCGCTGCAGGAACAGCAAAAATCGCAATTTGGCGGATGCAACTTGCACGAGAACACGATCGTTAGTCGGCGAGTTTCAGCCGAAAGACCCCAGGGAGGTTGCGGTATTTCTCGGCGTAATCCATGCCGTAGCCGACGACGAACTCGTCGGGGATGTCGAACCCCTTGTAGCGGATCGCCACCGGCTTGGCGCCATCGACATGCTTGTGCAGCAGCGTGCAGACATCGACGCTTTCCGGCCCGAGCTTTTCGAGCGCCGCGATCAGCGCGGTGATCGTCAGGCCGGTATCGACGATGTCCTCGACGACGACGACATGGTGGCCGGCGATATCGAGCTTCTCGTCGTCGGCGAGCGCGACCGCGCCCGACGAGCGCGCCGCCTTGCCGTAGGACGACGCGCGCACGAAATCGATGATGAACGGGGTGTCGATCCGGCGCATCAGATCGGCGGCGAAGACGGTGGCGCCTTTCAGCACGATAACCAGCGTCAGTGGCGCGCCGCGATGGTCGTCGGAGATGTGCCGGGCGAGCTCGGCGACCCGCTTCTTGATTCGGCCCGCCGAAATCAGCGGGCGCAGGCGGTCGGTCAAATGGAGGGGGCGCTCAATCGCGGCGATAGGGGTAGCAGCGGGCGCGCTCGAGCGTCATCCCGTAATGCTCGGCCAGCGCGCGAATCGCGTCGCCTTCCTCGGGGTAGGGGTCGGCATTGCCGGAGCCGACGATGATCGGGCGGAAGCTGCGGTCGTCCCTGCCGCCGGGGGGCAGCATCGCGGTGGCGAGCGGCGTGCCGTCATCGGCGCGCAGCGTCAGGAACAGCGGCATCTCGCGCTGGACATGCGCCTTCAGCCCGATTTCCTGCTCGAAATTGACCGTCGAGATCGGGCGAAAGCTTTGCGCCGCCTTCTCTTGCTCCTTGCGGAAATACTTCTCGACCGCATGGCGCATTACTTCCGATTCGCTCCCCGCCTCGGCCTCGGTTTCGATGCGAAACCAGGTTTTGCCGTCGGGCGCATCGCAGACGTATTTCATGCTTCCTCCTGGGCAACTCCGATGAGGACCGGCATCGCGAAGGACGGGATCGGCAGAGAGCAAAGTCCGGACGAAGCACGGAGTCAACAGCGGAGACGCAAGCAGAGGGCAGATCGCAGGCGTTCGGAACTCGCCTCTCTTTTTCCATTGCAAATTGCAGAAACTGCCGGTCGGCCCTGATCGCGGCGAAGGGAAAATGGCGGAAATCCGCCAATTTCATCTCCTTCAACGACCTGGCACGGACGATGAAGCTGGGACGGCAGAGACCCTCTTCGCACAGGAGCCTGCCGTGGCCGTCATCGCGCAAATGCCCCTTCCTCGCTTCGCTTCGCTGCCGGAGGCGGCGAATAGCATGCCTCAGCGCTCGCTTTTCGCCCGCTTCTTCGTCGCCCCGTTCGCCGATGTCGACGATCGCGTCGCCCGCCTCGCGGCGGCGAACCGCGCCGAGCGCGAAGCCCGCAAGGTGCGCGAGGCGGTTATGTCCGGCGCGGACGAATCGCGCCGCTCCTAGCGGCGCGTCTTGCCCGCTGCGGCGCCGGCGCTGCCGCGGGCTGCGGCGCGCCGGTCCAGTCGCGCCACAGGGAGATCAGCGCCGCCATGATTGCCGGCCCGAGGAACAGGCCGATAAAGCCGAGCGTCTCGAGGCCGCCGAGCAAGCCCATCAGCACCCAGAGAAACGGCAGCCGGGCGGTGCCGCCGATGATCGCCGGCCGGATGAAATGGTCGGCGACAAAGACGACGATGCTGCCGCCGGCGAAAACGATTACGGCGCCGAGCGTCTTGCCGATCGTCAGCATATAGAGGGCCGCCAGGGTATAGATCAGCGGCGCGCCGAACGGGATGACCGCCAGCACCCCGGTCATCGCCGCGACCGTGGCGGGGTAGGGCAGGCCCGCCACGACGTAAACCACGCCGATGACCACCCCTTCGGCAAGTCCCACCAGCACCAGCCCATTCACCGTGCCGTGCACCGCGTCGATCATGTGGCGGCCGATGCCCTCGCCGCGTTCGCCCAGCACCCGGTCGCTCAGCGCGCGCAGCTGGCCGGCGACCACGCTGCCGTCGCGGAACAGAAAGAACATCGTCAGCAGCGTGAAGAGGAAGATCACCAGGCGGCGAGCGGCTTCGCCGCCGTATTCGCGCGCCGACTCGGCGAACATCCGCGGGCTCAGGCGGCCGAACAGCGCTTCCGCCATGACCGGGTCGGACAGGTTGGTGCGCCACCAATCCGCGAGCGTCGGCCCCACGATCGGCAGATCGTTGATCCATTGCGGCACGGCGAGGCCGTTGTGCCGCGCGGCGATAATGAGCTGGATCAGGATGTGGCTCTCGCGGGCGATCGCGATGCCGAGCAGGACGAGCGGGGTCACGAACACAATCCCGACGGCCAGCGTCAGCAGAAGCGGCGCGATGATTCGGCCGCTTCGCTCGGGAAGAAGCCGCAGAAGATGCTGATAAACCGGCCATAGCGCGATCGAGAGCACCACGGCCCACGCGAGTGCGGGCAAGAAATCGTGCAGTATCCACAGACCGAGAACCACAAATCCGGCAGCCACGACAAAACGAGCCCGCCGCTGCGATGGCGGTTCGGGCGCTGCGTAACCGGGATCCGTCAACCTGCGTTCTCCCCTCTCGGTGCGTAAGTGTAGCGGAGCCGCAAGGCGAGCGCACGCTGTGCCAGCGACATAAGGCCGCGCCCGTTCGGCGAGGTGCCTTCTGCGTCCGGGTCGAAGCGCAGCCTTGCCGCCCTGTTGCCGGGAGAATAGGCTTCCTGCTTGAGCGAACCGCGGCGAGCGCGCACGTGCCGCTGCGCGGGTCGGATGTCAATCATGGAGGACGCAGGATGAGCTACACGCTCGAGCAGATGTCGGAGGACATGCATCGCATCATTGCCGCTGAGCCCGGCCCCGAAGGTCGCAAGAAGGTTTGCGCCCTCGTCCAGAAGGCTTGCTCCGACAAGGAATTCATCGCCAAGCACCTGCCCGAGGATGGGCCGGAGCGCAAGATCCTCTTCGAGGATCCGGAATTCAAATTCTGCATCCTGGCGCATGTTTATCACGGCGCGAAGGAAAGCGCGCCGCACGACCACGGCCCGACCTGGGCGATCTACGGCCAGGCGGTCGGCGAGACGGTGATGAGCGATTGGGACAAGCTCGCGCCGGCGAGCGAGAGCGAGCCGGGCAAGGTCAAGCTGCGTCGTGAATACACGCTCACTCCGGGCATGGCCTATGTGTACAACGAGGGCGATCTGCATTCGCCGCGTCGGGCCGGCTCGACCCGCCTCATTCGTATCGAAGGCCGCGACGTCACCAAGATTCGCCGCTTCGCGTACGAGCGCGTGTCGTAACGGCGAATATCGGCAAACGCCGAACCCTATTCGCACGAAAGCCCCGGCCGTACGGCCGGGGCTTTTTCTCTGTCGGGGGCCGAAAGGCGAAAATCGAAGCCAATATCAGACACGTAAAATCAAGGGCGTCCCGCGCGGAACGCCCTTGACGTCACTGAAGGGGAACAACGGCGGCGAGGTGATCGCCGCCGCCGACTTTAGCCTTCGACCACCGTGACGCGGCGATTGCGCGGCTCGCGCACGCCATTGGGCGTCGGAACGGCGAGGTCGTTCTCGCCACGACCGGCAACGGTCATCGCCTTCCACGGCACGCCCATGTGGGCGAGGATGTGGGCGACGGTCCGCGCGCGGCGCACCGACAGGCGCTGGTTGTAGGCGGCAGAGCCCGACGTATCGGTGTAGCCGGTGACCTGCACGGTCACGACGCCGCCGGCCTTGAAGGTGGCTGCGGCCTGCCGGAGGATAGCGACGCCCTGCGGCCCGACCCACGACCGGTTCCACGCAAAGTACACGGTGAAGACCTTAGCCGCCATCGGTGGCGGGGGCGGTGGCGGTGGCGGCGGTGCGGGCGCGAGAACGGGCACGCACGCGGCCACGATCAGGAGGGTGCAGAGGGCAAGGACACGCTTCATCGGGTTCCTCCGACAGTTGAGCACACGAACCATATAATAAATCACGCAATTATACTACCGCAAACCGTTATAAACGGGTTAACCAATCGGCTCGCCGAACGCAAGGGTTAATGCGAATGCCAGTCGGTCAACCTGTAGCCCATCGCGTTTGAGTGGAGCCGGTTATACGGCATTTGCCGCGGCAACGCGAGCGAACCAATCGTACGAAGCCTTTGGCAAGCGCGTCAGAGTAGCGCGGTCGAGCTGGGCGAGCCCAAATGTCGCAGTGAAGCCATGCGCCCACTCCCAGTTGTCGACCAGCGTCCAGATGAAGTAGCCGCCAAGATTTGAACCGGCCGCGATCGCGTGGTGAGCCGCCGAGATATGATCGCGCAGATAGCCGATCCGCTCCTGGTCGTCGATGCGCCCGGAGGGGCCCGCCGGCGGTTCCCGGAAGAAGGCGCCATTTTCGGTGATGTAGACGCGCGGGTTGCCGTACTGGGTGCGCAACTCGCTAAGGATGTCGGTCAGCCCCGTGGGGTCGATGCCCCAGGTCATCGCCGTCGTGCGCATGCCGACGGGAAGCGCACCCCAGTTCGTCCCGAGTAGACCCGCCGGGTCGGCGCGCATGAACATCGGCGAATAATAGTTGACGCCAAGAAAGTCGATCTTCTGACGGATTTCGGCCATATCGCCCGGCTGCACGAGCTTTTCGACGAGCGGCAGGAAGCGCGCCGGGTAGGTGCCGCGAAACAGCGGGTCGAGATAGGCGCGGTTCCAGGCGGCGTCCCAGATCGCCGCCGCTTCGCGGTCGGCGGCGAGGTTCTGAGCCGGGCGAACCGGCTGCAGGCTCATCACCGTACCGAGCTCGAATTTGTCGCTGTGCGCGCGCAGCGCCTGAAGCGCTCGGCCTTGCGCCAGGTTCTGGTGATGCCCGGCGGCGGCCATCGGCTCGCTTCCATGCAGCCCTGGCGCATGCTCGCCGAGGCCGTGGCCCATGACGGCGTGCACCTGCGGCTCGTTGAACATGGCCCAGCGCCGTACCCTGTCGCCGAGCCGCCGCGCCATCAGCTGTGCGTAGTCGGCGAACCAGCCGGCGATCGCGCGGTTGCCCCAGCCGCCGCGGTCTTGCAGCGCTTGCGGCAAGTCCCAGTGGAACAGACACAGCCACGGCTCGATGCCGGCCTGCAGCAGCGCGTCGGTGACGCGATCGTAGTAGTCGAGCCCGCGCGGGTCTGGCTCACCGCTGCCGTCGGGCAGCACGCGCGGCCAGGAAATCGAGTAACGGTAGGCCTTGACCCCGAGGCCCTTCAGCAGGGCGACGTCCTCCGGATAGCGGTGGTAGCTGTCGCAGGTGATCTCGGGCGTGGTGTGGTCGGCGATGGTGCCCGGGATGCGGGCGAACGTGTCCCAGATGCTGTCGGCCTTGCGATCACCGCGGCCCTCGATTTGACAAGACGAGGTCGAGACGCCCCACACGAAGCCGGGCGGGAAGCGCAGCGGCTCAGCCATCGCCGGCTTCGGCTCGGCCAGGGGCGCGGCAAGAAGGCCGGCCGCGCCCGCCTGCAACAACGTTCGGCGACGCATCGCACCACACCTTCGTTACGCTCAGCCGCCGACCGCGCCCTGAGTGTTCACATAGACCGCGTAAAGCGAGTGGCTGCCGGCAATGAACAGCCGATTGCGCTTGACGCCGCCGAAACACAAATTCGCCGCGCGCTCGGGCAATGCGATGCGGCCGATCATGGCTCCGTCCGGCGCGAACACGGCGACGCCGTTCAGCTCGGGGCTCATCCCCCAGCCGCACCATAAATTGCCGTCCACGTCGCAGCGAAAGCCGTCGGGCGTGCCCTTGCCGAGGTCGGCAAAATCGCGGCCGTTCCTCAGCTTGATCCCGTCATCGGCGACATCGAACACGCGGATCGCCCGCTGTGGCGCGGCGCGCGACTCGACGACGTAGAGCCGGGCTTCGTCGGGGGAAAATGCCAGTCCGTTCGGGCCGCGGATGTCGTCGGCGACGACGGTCACCTGTCCGGTGCGGCCGTCGATGCGGTATACGCGGGTGACCGGCAGTTCGGGGTCGGCCTTATCGCCCTCGTACTCGCCGAGAATGCCGAACGGCGGGTCGGTGAACCAGATCGAGCCGTCCGACTTGACGACGACGTCGTTCGGCGAGTTGAGCGGCTTACCGTCGAAGCGGTTGCACAAAATCGTGATGGTGCCGTCATGCTCGGTGCGGGTGACCCGTCGCGCGCCGTGTTCGCAGGTGACGAGCCGACCCTGGCGGTCCCGGGTATTGCCGTTGGAATTGTTTGACGGCTTGCGGAAGACGCTGACCGCGGCGGTTTCCTCTTCCCATTTCAGGATCCGGTTGTTCGGGATGTCGCTCCACAACAGGAAACGCCCGTCGCCGAACCAGACCGGCCCCTCGGCCCAGCGGCAGCCGGTGTAAAGCCGTTCGACCGAGGCGTTGAACGGCGGCCGTATCTTCTCGAAGCGCGGGTCGAGGGTGATGATC
>JASHUW010000531.1 GCA_030039815.1 Alphaproteobacteria bacterium | reverse complement strand
CCAAGCGACGACGAGCTGATAGAGAAGATCCGCGCTCTCCCGAATGACGCCGTCGCGCTTGCCCAAGGCCACTTCTAAGCCCGTCTCAATCGCCTCTTCGCCTAGCTTCTGGGCGATGCGCGTCGGTCCGTCGGCAAGAAGTTTTGCCGTCCGCGGATAGCGATCCTCTGTGGCGTTCCTTACTCCATCCGCCAGCCGCTGAATCACCCCCTCCAGGTGCTGTCGCTCACCCGTCATTGGCTGCCTCCGCGCAGATTCCGAGCAACGCGGCCCAACAAATCGAAGAGCTCGTTTTCGGTGACGCTATCCGCGGCCATCCTCATGCGCACGATCGGATCGGCCATGAGTTCGTTCAGCCGGCCGTTCCAGCCCAGCGCCGCTTCGGAAAACTCGGCAAGCACGTCGATATATAATTGCCGCTTGAACGAGACGATGAGGGCTGGCAGCTCCTCGACCGGCACCCACTTCCAAGCATCGAATTCCGGGCGCTCGGTTTCGAGATTGATATCGGCGTCTTCTCCGGTGAACCGCATCACGAACCATTTTTGCCGCTGGCCCCGCTTGAGCGGATGCCGGGCGGTAGCGATCACGTCCGCAGGCAAGTCGTAGCGCAGCCATCCCTTGCTTTCCGCGACGATCACTGCTCGATCCGTGCCGATCTCCTCCTTGAGCTCTCTCAGCGCGGCCATGCGCGGCTCCTCACCCTCGTCGATCCCGCCTTGCGGCATCTGCCAGGCGTCGCCGGGAACATCCGTCCGTCGGGCGACGAGAACCTCTCCTTTCCGATTGAGGAGCATCATGCCCACGCCGGCCCGATACTCGGCATCGTCAGTTGCCATCAGTTTCACTCCCCTGCGCCGCTGCCGTGCGCGCGAACATGTAGTCCCGGGTTATCGGGACCGCGTTGACGGTCTTGGCGAGCTGAATTTGGAACACCATCGTCTTTCCGTGACGGAACTGCATTTCGGCGCTGGCGAGGTACAGTTCCCACATTCGGCAGAACCGCTCGCCGTAGAGATCGGCTATCTCCGATCGATGCTGTTCGAACCGGGCGGACCACTCCTTTAAGGTCTCTGCGTAATGGAGACGCAGGATCTCGATGTCGGTCACCCAAAGGCCCGATTGCTCGATCACCGGCAGCACCTCGGAGAGCGCCGGCACGTATCCGCCAGGGAAAATATATTTGCGCAGCCAAGGGCTGGTCAGACCCGGCCCGTCCATGCGCCCGATCGAATGGATCAGGGCAATTCCGTCCGGACGAAGAAGGGACTTCACCTTGTCGAAAAAGGCTTTGTAATACTGAACGCCCACATGTTCGAACATGCCGACCGAGACAATCCGGTCATAGGTGCCGGTCTCCTCGCGGTAATCGCGCAGATGGAAACGGACGTCCTCCGACAGCCCGGCGGCCCGTGCGCGCTCCTGCGCCGAGCGAAGCTGTTCGCGCGAGAGCGTGAGGCCCGTGACGTCGACCCCCGCCGTAGCTGCAAAATGGAGCGCAAGACCGCCCCAGCCCGAACCGATGTCGAGCACGCGCATTTGCGGCTCTAGCAGAAGCTTTGCCGCGATGTGACGCTTTTTATTCTCCTGCGCCGCCTCGAGCGTTTGATCGGGCTCGCTGAAGTAAGCGCAGGAGTATTGGCGATCAGCGTCGAGGAACAATTCGTAAAGGCGGTCCGGCCGGTCATAGTGATGAGAGGCGTTAGAGCGCGCGCGCCGAACGGCGTTTCGCTGTTGCAGCACCCGCAATGCCGACCGCAGCCACGCCGGTATACTTATCGGCAGCAGCGACCCGCTGCCGATGTTGCGCGCGCCCAATTCCATAAGGTCGCGGATGGAGCCGTTTTCGAGCGTGATCGCGCCGTTCATGTAGGCTTCGCCGAAATGAAGCTCCGAATTGACGATCAAGCGCCGCTTGAGCGCCGGGTCATGTAGCTTGAGCCTGACAAATGGATGAGAGCCGCGCCGTCCGAACCGACGTTCGTCGCCCGACACATCGATAATGGCGAGTTCACCGTCTTTGATCAGCCGCTGCAGCAAGGCATCGAAAAGAAGGGCACGGAAATCGGCCCAAGACCGCGTTGAGGTGTCACCGGACGCGCCGATGAGGCGTCGGATGAGACTGTGAGCAGAGCGTAGCCCGATTGGGGCGACGGGTTCCTTTAAGGTCTCTGCTTTTCTTTTCGATAACATCCGCCGACTCCTGCCGGCGATCGATCGCGCCGGATCATTGAGCAGGAGTCATCAGCCAGCATGGCGGTTGAACGGGGAACCCCATCCCCGGGGACAAGTCTTTCACGGCAATCGAAGCAGTCAAGACCTCCGTCGACATAATCGAATAACCTTCCGCGTCAGGAACAACACGCCCTTATATCCCTTTGTAAGTTGCCGGAAGCGGGAGCCCACCCACTCAGGGAAGCGGCTTGGCCCGCGAGCGTTGCGAAATCGCTTTGTTCAAAAAGGCCCCCGCCGCGATTCGATCGCCCCGGAACACCACGCCGTGCTCGTCCGCCACCTCGAGGTGTCCGCGAAGCGAGCGCAAAAGGAAGGTTCGTCTTGCTTTGCGCACCGCCTCGCTGGCGAGAGACACACCCGAGCCGTCGGGTAAGTTCACGCTGGTGACAGCGACATCGACCCGTTCCTTTCCATTAAGCACCTCCCTTGCCTCTGCGCGCGAACCCGCGATCGTCACACGGCATCCCGCGCCCGAAATCGCGAAGCGTAAGAATAGACAAAGATCGTCATCAGGCTCGACCAAGAGCACATGGTTCATTACCGCCTCCGTTGAGCGACCGCGATCTATTGTCTTGCCAGTTCCCCGCCGATGGCGGTCGGCAAAGCTTTGCCCCAGGCCAACGCAATCGCCTCGTTGAAAGCGCTGATCACTTCCGCATGAGAGGAAAGATCATTCATGGCTTCGACACTGGCGTAGCGACGCGAGTCCGCGACCGTAAGCAGCAGCGAGTGCGCAGTCCCGACGACCCGTACGTCGCTGACTTTCCGGGCGGCGGCGCAGAGCGCGCCGACGGCGCAACGCCGTCGCCAAAATCCGCGGTAGGCGCCCTGTCCCCAGGTGGCTGGACGCTCGATCAGCGTTTTCGCGTCTTCGAGCAGCATGGCGACGACGGCGTAATAGGCTGCGGGCGAAAAGGCGAGCGTCGGAGTTTCCGAATAGCCCCATTTCAGCAATCGCGTTCTGATCCAAAGACGGCTGCCGCTGGCCCAAAGGCTCGGGAAAACGCCGTCATCCGGCTTCGTTTTTCGTCCGGCGAGAACTCCGTCAAACGGCATGCGATCCTCCCTGTGTGGCGTTGCCTGCATCCTTAAGGCGGCCTACCTTTGTCAGACGACCGCAAATCTCCCGATCAGCCGCCGAGTCTCTCGACGGTTCGTCAGATGCTGGCCAATCGCGCGAGCTGCCGCCCGGCCTAGGCCCCATCGACAGGAGGGCAGTAGCCGGTGATAGATTTCTGCCTGAGGGCTGGAGATGCGAATTTGGTGAATTTCGGCACGTGTTTTCCAGGACGCGTGCCGTACCCGCCCGATCTCCTCCGTACCTGGCGATCAAAGCTGGGCGCGACAGCCAGAGCTCGCAGCGTTGCCGCCGCAAGCCGTTCCGTCGGCATGCTCCGGGATTAAAGGTCCATAAGAGAGCTAAGATGAACAGGTCGTGCCAGAAATGTCCGATCTGAAAGTCGCCCGCCGCCTTCTCTGACGACGCGGGCTCTTCGAAACCGAACGCGGCCGCGACGCGCAGCAACTTTCGAATGCGGCGTTTCGGCACTAACGCGGTCTGCGCGCGTATCGCCGCGATATCGCAAAATGACGCTTCGGCCTCGACATGGCGGGCGAGTTCGCAAAGCGACACGGCAGTAGAGCGACGGAGCGCGATCGCACGACTAAGGCCTCGCTTGGGCGCGGGCAGTCGCGAAAGCCGCTCGTTCCACAAATGCAGGTCGATGATCTCGGTGCCGGGCGGCAAGCGGCTTCCGTCCGCGAGCCACGTGACTTCGCTCACGCGGGCCCGAGCGATGCGCAGCAAGCAACCATCGGCCAAGCTAAATTCATAGACACCATAGAACCGGCGCAGGGCTTCGTCGAATTTGCCGATGACGGCGCGAAGCCAATCCGCCGATCTTGCCTTGCCCGGGACGCCGGCTGCGTGCTCGACCGCTTCAGCAACGGGGAGGCCGGACGGCGTATCTGCGGCAGCATCCTCCGGCCCGAACACCGCTTCCGAAAGGATCAGTCCCATCGGCTCACCTCCTCGGCGCGGCCGGTCGCTTATGCGATGCGGGCACGCCTCATCACACGGCTAGACCGGCCAAGAACTCGCGAAGGTGGGCTTTCGTGCCGATCGCCCACCTCTGCGGTGGGCCTGGCTCGCGCACTCCCACCGCGTCACTACGCAGCAGGAGTCATCAGCCTCACGGCGGTGTCAGGGGAACTCCATCCCGGCGAAAATTATCTTCCGTGCTTCACGACGAGTCAACATCAGGCGGCTCAAGAAGACTGGCCGTTGCCCTCCCGGCAATCACCCTCAAGAGCGAGCTGCGGACAGCTTCATCGCGGACCAGCGCATTTCCGCGGTCGACGGCACGGTTGATCACCCGGATCGTTAGATCGTAATCCTCCGCCAGCCACCCCTCGATCTGGATCGTCAACAGCCAGTCGGCGGATTTGAAAAGACGGATGAGACGGCCAATTGCTTCTTCTCTGTCGATCAACGGCTGCTTCGTCGCGAGTGCAAGCCGGCAAGCTAGCGCCGCCACTCGAGCGTCGCGCGCATCCATCAACGGTCTGAGCAGAGACCATTCCTCGAGCGTGACCCCGATTGCACTGAGGACGCCCAGTGCGCTCCATCGGGTGCGCAAGCTCGTCGTGGTTTCGAGTTCCTCGGACGGCCGAGGATTTAGCGCAACGGCCATAAGGATCGGACGCGATTTGGGGCCGAACTTGGATAAGGCCATCCCGGCGACGCCACGGGTGAAGTCGCTCGATAAGCCCTCGACCAGCCGCGGTATTGCGAGATCCCGACCCATGTCGCCGAGCGCCTCGATCACCCCGGCCAGAGGCCGTTGCTCCGCGA
>JASHUW010000052.1 GCA_030039815.1 Alphaproteobacteria bacterium | reverse complement strand
GTCGCGCAGCGGCAGGGTCATGATCTCGCTGCCCTTGTCCCACTTGACGACGGTCGGCGCGATCGCGGTGATCTCGTTGGGCAGATGCTCGGCATGCACCGGCTCGCGCGGATCGCCCGGCGCCATGATCAGCAGCCAATCGACGACATTGCGCAGCTGCCGGACATTGCCGGGCCAGCTGTAGGACTGCAGCGCCGCCAGCGCGTCCTCACCGAAATCGCGCGGCGGCAGACGCGCCGCCTCGGCCGCGCGCTCCATGAAATGGCGCGCGAGCAACGGGATGTCCTCGCGCCGGTCGCGCAAGGACGGCACCCGGATCGGCACGACGTTGAGCCGGTAGAACAGATCCTCGCGGAAACGGCCAGCGGCGATCTCGCCGCCGAGCTCGCGATTGGTCGAGGCGACGACGCGGACGTCGACCTCGACGCGGTTCGATCCCCCGACCCGCTCGAAGGTCTGCTCCTGCAGCACCCGAACGATCTTGCCCTGGGTTTCGATCGGCATGTCGGCGACCTCGTCGAGGAACAAGGTGCCGCCGTGAGCCCGCTCGAACGTGCCGATCTTGCGCGGCGAACCGTTGACCGCGGTCTCGCAGCCGAACAGCTCCAGCTCGAGCCGGTCGGGATGCATGGTCGCGCAATTGACCGCGACAAACGGACCGCCCGCGCGGCGCGAGCGGGCATGCAGGAGACGCCCGACAACCTCCTTGCCGACGCCGGGGGCGCCGGCGATCAGGACGCGGCTGCCGGTCGGCGCGACGCGCTCGATCTGCTGGCGCAATTGGTTGGTCGCGAGCGAGGCGCCGACGAGGTCAAGATCGCCGCCGGCGCGCAGCTTCAGCTCCTCGTTCTCGCGGCGTAGCAAGGCGGTCTCGATCGCGCGCGCGACGATCAGCAGCAAGCGGTCGGACTTGAACGGCTTCTCGATGAAATCGTAGGCGCCGATCTTGATCGCCTCGACCGCGGTCTCGATCGTCCCGTGGCCGCTGATCATCACCACCGGCACCGACGGCATCTCGGCGCGCAGCCGGCGCAGTATCTCGATGCCGTCGAGCTCGCTGTTCTGCAGCCAGATGTCGAGGATCACCAGCGTCGGCTGGCGGGCCTGCAGTTCCCGCAGCGCCTCGTCGCTGTTGGCGGCCTCCCGGGTGGCGTAGCCCTCGTCCTTCAACACACCCGCGATCAGCATGCGGATGTCGGCTTCGTCATCGACGATCAGAATGTCATGCGCCATGAGCAACCGTACTTGCTTCCGCCTCGGCCAGCGGGGCGGCACGGACGACGCCGCGCGGCTCGGTCATGAATACCAGCCTGACGCGCGCTCCGCCCGCCTCCGCGTCCTCCAGGAGAAGCTCGCCCTGGTGATCTTCCATGATCTTCTTGACGATGGCGAGGCCCAATCCCGTCCCCTTGGCGCGGGTTGTCACATAGGGCTCGGCCAGCCGCTCGCGGCCGCGCTTGGGCAGACCCTTGCCGTTATCCTCGACGGTAATGATCGTGTGCCCCGCCCCCTCCTCCACTGATACGACAATCCGCCCCGGCGGGTTCGGCCCTTTCTCGACAATTCGCCCCTCGATCGCCTCGACCGCGTTCTTGACGATGTTGATGACGGCCTGGCTGGTGAGCCGCGCGTCGCAGCGCAAGGTCAGCGGCCGGCTGGCGAAATTGACCTCGAAGGCGATCTCCGGATGCGCCGTGCGCTCAAGGAACACCGCGCGCTCGACGATGGCAGTGAGGTCTTCGGGTTTCAATACCGGCGCCGGCATCCGCGCGAAGGACGAGAACTCGTCGACCATGCGGCCGATATCCTCGACATGGCGGACGATCGTGTCGGTGCAGATGCGGAAAGTGTCGGGGTCTTTCTTGATCTCCTTCAGATAGTTGCGGCGCAGGCGCTCGGCCGAGAGCTGGATCGGAGTGAGCGGATTCTTGATCTCGTGCGCAATGCGGCGGGCGACATCGGCCCAAGCCGCCTTGCGCTGCGCCGACAACAGTTCGGTGATGTCGTCGAAGGTCACGACAAAGCCGCCGATACCCTCGTCGTCGCGCTCGGCGGCAATACGCACGAGCAGGGTGCGGGTACTGCTGCCGCCGACAATCTGGAGCTGTGTCTGGGCGATACGGTCCGGACGATGCTCGGCCTCGGCGAGAAGCGGCGCCATGTCCGGCGCGACCGCGGCGAGATGCTCGCCGACCGCCTGTTCGAGATCGACACCGATCAGCGCCGAAGCCGAACGGTTGGGCAGGTGAATGCGGCCCTCGCGGTCGAGGCCGATGACGCCGGCGGTGACGCCGGTCAGCACGGTCTCGGTGAACCGCCGCCGTTCATCGAGCTGGCGGTTGGCGGCGATCAACTCTTGCTGCTGGCTTTGGATCTGATCGGTCATGCGGTTGAAGGCGCGGCTCAACGAGGTCATCTCGTCGTCCTTGCGGCCTTCCGGCACGCGCACCGACAAATCGCCGGCGCCTATTCGCTCGGCGGCACCGACAAGGCGGCTGATCGGGTCGGCAAGCTGCGCGGCAATGCCGATGCCGATCGACACCGCGGCGGCAAGAAACAGCATCGCGACAAGGATGAAGATGACCGAGAAGGTGATCTGCAACCCGGTCCGCTTGCCCTCCAGCTGCTCGTATTGCGCCGCGGCAAGCTCGGTCTCGCGGCGGTGCGCCAGAACCTTCGGCTCGAGGAAGCGCCCGACATAAAGATAAAGGCCGGGGAAGCCGCCGAGATAGACAAGCGCGCGAACGCGCTCCTCCTGGTCGTCGGTCATGACGACGACCTCGCCGTCCTTGGCGCGCTTCAGCGCCTCCGCGCTGACCTCCTCGAAGCCGAGCGCAAAGGCGAGCCCGGTACGCGCCAGCATATGGCCCTTGTCGTCGAGCACCGCGGCCTCGGTCAGCCCGCGCATCGAAGCCTGGACGGTGAGGGCCTGCACCAGGTCTTGTGGGCTGATGACCATCGTCGCCGCATACTGGTCAAGGGCGTTGGCCATGCTGAGCGCGTCGGCGCGGATCGCCTGCTGATGCTCCTTGACGTAGGCGTCGGCGACCGCGACCGATTCCGAAATCGCAGTGCGCACCTTATCGCTGAACCAGCTCTCGACGCCGAAGCTGAAGAACAGATAGGAGAAAATCGCGACAATGATCGTCGGCAGCACCGCGATGAGGCTGAACAGGACGACGAGCCGAACCTGCAGCCGCGAGCCGGCAAGGCCGCGGCGGCGCTCGACCCACATTTCCACGAGACGCTTGGTGACCAGCGCCCCAAGGACCAGCAGCAGCACCAGATCGAGATTGAGCAGCGCGAGAACGAGATCCGGGTGCGGCCCAAAGGGCGGCGCACCGGTCAGCGCCAGATAGGTCGCGATGCCCGACGCGAGCGCCGCCGCCGCCAAAGCCACCGCAACCTTGCGTCGCAATCCAAAGCGGCCAGCCCAGGTCCCGACCTGCTGCGCCACGCTCATTCCGCGTCCCCACCAGACATCGCAGCAAGCTTGCCAGGCTCGAAAGCCGATTTTGCGCGAGGCCCTATTTTAGGCCGCGCACCACCGGGATGTCCAATTCGCGGATTTTCTTTCGCAGCGTGTTGCGGTTGAGGCCCAGGACATGCGCGGCCTTGATCTGATTGCCGCGCGTCGCGACCAGCGTCGCGACGATCAGCGGCCGTTCGATCTCGCGCAGGATGCGATCGTAAAGACCGGCGGCGGGCATGGCTCCCTTATGGGCGACGAAATAGTCGTTGATGTGACGTTCGACGGCGCTGCCCAGCCCTTCATCCGCCGGCGCCTCGCTTGCCACCGGAACCTCGGCGGGCGCAGCGGCAAGCTCCGCCTCGATGACGTCGACGCCGATGACTTCCTGCGAATAGAGCGCCGCGAGACGCCGGACGAGGTTCTCCAACTCGCGCACGTTGCCTGGCCAGCGATAGCGGCGCAGCCGCTCCATCGCCGCTTCGTCGAGCACCTTGGCCGGCAACCCCTCCTTTGCCGCCTGGGCCGCGAAGTGGCGCACCAGCGCGGGGATGTCGGAGGTGCGCTCACGCAGCGGCGGAATGCGGATCGGCGCGACGTTGAGCCGATAGAACAAATCCTCGCGGAACGCGCCCTGGCGGATCAGGTGCGACAGATCGCGATGGGTCGCGGCGATGATCCGGCTGTCGGCGCGAATCGGCGCGCGCCCGCCGACCGAGGTGTATTCGCCCTCTTGCAGCACGCGCAGCAGCCGAGTCTGCGCCTCGAACGGCATGTCACCGATCTCGTCGAGGAAGAGCGTACCGCCCTTCGCCTGCTCGAAGCGGCCGGCGCTGCGCTGCGCCGCGCCGGTGAAGGCACCGCGCTCATGGCCAAACAGCTCGCTTTCGATCAGCTCGCGCGGGATCGCCGCCATGTTGATGGCGACGAAGGGTCCCGAGCGGCGCTTGCCAAAATCGTGCAGCGCGCGGGCGACCAATTCCTTGCCGGTGCCGCTCTCGCCGG
>JASHUW010000530.1 GCA_030039815.1 Alphaproteobacteria bacterium | reverse complement strand
GATTCCGATCCTGACCCGGCGGCTCGGACGGCGGCGCAGCTGGGCGCTGACTATCCAGTTTCTGCTCGCCCTGGCGATCCTCCATCTCGGCATGACCGATCCGAGAAGCGACCCGGCGATGACCGCGCTCGCCGCGGTCATCGTGGCGTTTCTGTCGGCGAGCCAGGACATCGTCATCGACGCCTACCGCATCGATCTGCTGCTCCCCGAGGAGCAGGGCGCGGGCGCGGCGGCGACGCAATGGGGCTATCGCTTTGGCATGCTCGCCTCCGGCGCCGGGGCGCTTTACGCCGCGAGCCTCGGCGGCTGGCACGTCGCCTACGCGATCATGGCGGCGCTGATGTCGGTCGGCATGGTGACGGTGTGGCTGACGCCGGAGCCGGGCGGCGTCGCGCCGCCCGAGAAACTGCCCGGCGACAGCGCCGCCGCGCGCGTCGAGGCCTGGTTCAAGCGCGCGGTCGTCGCGCCGTTTCTCGACATGCTGCGCCGCAATGGCGGCGTCGTGCTGCTGGCGATCGTGCTGTTCATCGTGTTCTACAAATTCGGCGACGCGCTCGCCGGATCGATGGCGAACCCGCTCTATGTCGAGCTGGGTTTCACCAAGGTCGAGGTGGCGACCGTCGCCAAAATCTACGGTGTCGTGGCGACGCTGGGCGGCGTGGCGCTCGGCGGCATCCTGGTGGCGCGCTGGGGTGTGTTCATGGCGCTTCTGGTGTGCGGCGGGATGCAGGCGCTGTCGAACCTGATGTATGTCGCGCAGCTTTGGGCGGGCCATAACGTCGCGATGCTCGCGGTGACGATCGGCGGCGAGAATCTGACCGGCGGCATGGCCTCGGCGGCCTTTGTCGCCTATTTGTCGGCGCTGTGCAGCCGCGACTTCACCGCGACGCAATACGCGCTGTTGTCCTCGCTCGCGACGGTCGGGCTGAACGTGCTCGCGGCCTCGGGCGGCTACCTCGCGCAGACCCTCGGTTGGACGACATTCTTCGTGCTCAGCACGCTTGCCTGCGCACCGGGGCTTTTGATCTTGCTGTGGCTGATGCGCCGGCCGAGCGCGGTGGCGGCCGTGAGTTGAGCGCCGTTTCTAGCGGTTCATGAACGATTTTTGGCCGCGTACCAGCGGCATCATCAGCAGGCCGACGACGAACAGCCCGCCCATCATCAGGATCACGTCGTTGAAGGTGAGCACCAACGCCTCGCGCTGCACGAGCTTGGCGAGAAGCTCGACCGCGACGCGGTGCGGGTCGGGGACGAGCGCGTCGAAATGCGCCGCCCGGCTGTCGAGGTAGAGCTGCACCGACGCGCGCGCCGGGTTCACATCCTCGATCAGCCGGTTCCAGTGGAAGTGCAGGCGGTCGCTCATGATCGTGCCGATCGTCGCCAGCCCGATCGCGCCGCCGAGATCGCGCGTCAGATTGTAAAGCCCGGCGGCGTTTTTCAGCATGTCCGGCCGCAGCGTGCTCAACGAGATGAGATTGGCCGGCAGATAGCAGAACATCAGCGCGACGCCGCGCACGATCTGCGGTATCAGCAGCTCGGGAAAGCTCGACTGATTGGTCAGGCGCGCGGTGAGGTACATCGCGACGGCGAACAGCCCCATGCCGATCGCGAGCATGACCCGCAAATCGATCGTGCGGGCGATGCGGGCACTGAACGGCGAGATGGCCATCTGCGTGATGCCGGTCACGACGACCGTCATGCCGATCTGGTAGGCGTTGAAGCCGCGCACCATCGCGAGAAACAAGGGAACCACATAGGTGGCGCCGTAAAGCCCCGTGCCGATCACGAAGGTGTAGAACGTACCGAGCGCGAAATTGCGGTTCGCGAAGGTGCGCAGGTCGACGATCGGCTGGCGGTAGGTGAAGACCCGCCAGAAGAACAGCGCCGAGGCAACCGAGGCGATCAGCACCGCGGCGCGGATCGTCTCGTCGTCGAGCCAGTCCCAGCGCGGCCCTTCCTCGAGCGCGTATTCGAGCGAGCCCAGAAACAGCGCCATCAGCACCAGTCCGGTGACGTCGAAGTTGCGCAGCATCGACCAGTCGGGCTTGTCGACGTCGATCAGGTACCACACGATGATCGCCACCGCGATCCCCGGCACGATGTTGACGAGGAATAGCCAGTGCCAGGAAAAGGTATCGGTGAGGTAGCCGCCGATCGTCGGCCCGAGGGTCGAGGACAGGTTGAGGATCAGCGAGATGATCACCATGATCTGGCCGAGCTGCGGCTGGCGGAACTTGGTGTAGACCACCGGGAAGATGGTTGGGGTGATCATCCCGCCGCAGGCCCCCTGCATGGCGCGATAGAGGATCATCTGGCCGAGGCTGGTCGCCGTCGCGCAGAGCGTGCTCGCGGCGGTGAAGCCGAGCGCGGCGGAAACAAAGACGACGCGCGTCGACAGCAGGCGCGACAGGCTGCCCGACAGCGGCACCATGACCACGTCGGCGATCAGGTAGGCGGTCTGGACCCAGCTGATCTCGTCCGGGCTCGCCGACAACCCGCCCTGGATTTGGGTTAGGGAACTGGTGACGATCTGCACGTCCATGATCGCCATGAACTGGCCGAACACCATGGCGAGCACGCCGATCCAGTCGCGCAGCGGCGGCGTGGGATATGCGGCCGCGGCCACAGCCTCGCCGGCCGGCGCCTGAACCGCCGGCGGCGGCGTACCGGGCCGCTCGGGACGGACGCGCCGCAGCGGCGAAACGAGGGTCATTTCGCCGCCGCCGGCTTCGCCTCGGCGGTGCCGACGATGCCGCCTTCGGCGGTCGCCATACCTTCCGCCCTGGTATCGACATTGACCACGACCGACAGGCCGGGCCGCAGCAATGACGACAGCGGCCCGTCCGCCGGGACCGCGATGCGCACCGGTACGCGCTGCACGATCTTGGTGAAATTGCCGGTCGCGTTGTCGGGCGGCAGCAGCGAAAACTCGGCGCCGCTCGCCGGGGCGAAGCTCTCGACCTTGCCTTCGATGACCTGGTCGGGGTAGGCGTCGACGGAAATCTCGGCGGGCTGCCCCGGCCGCATGTGGGTCAGCTGCGTTTCCTTGAAATTGGCGGTGACGTAGACCTTGGGCAGCGGCACCAGCGAGAGAAGCTGGGTTCCCGGCCTGACGTATTGCCCGATCTGCCCGGCGCGATTGCCGACGACGCCGTCGACGGGCGCGCGGATCACCGTGTTGTCGAGGTCGTTCTGCGCGAGGCGCAGCGCCGCGCGCGCCTGCTCGCGCTTGGCCTGCTCCTCGTGCTTTTGCGCACTGATCACGGCAAGCTGTTGCTTTGCCGCCTCAAGCGCGGCTTGTGCCCGCACCAGATTGGCCGATGCCTTGGTCGCGTCGGCTTCGGCGGTCTCGTAGCGCTGCTTGGTCGCGACGTCGCTGGCGACGAGCGAAACGTAGCGTTTCTGGTCCAGGTCGGCGCGCTCGACCTCGGCCTTGGCGGACTCGACCTCGGCGGTGGCCTGGTTGATCATCGCAAGCTGTTGGTCGTGCCGCGTTTCAAAGGTCGCGACGCTGGCGACCTCGGCGTCAACCGCCGCCTGGGCTTGCGCTACCTTGGCGGCGAAGTCGCTGTCGTCGATCACGAACAGCACCTGCCCGGCCTTGACGTGCTGGTTGTCCTCGACCTCTACGTCCTTGATATAGCCCTCGATCTTCGGGCTGATCAGCGAGATGTCGCTCTCGACATAGGCATCGTCGGTGGATTGCTGGAAGCGCCACACGCGCCACCACTGCAGGCCCCCGTATATGCCCGCCGCCAGCAGCACCACCGGCAGCAGCATCAGCAACTTCTTGCGCATGACGCTAAAGGTCGTTTCCGCCCGTTAAGATTGAACTAAACCGTTCAGTTCAGTCTTGTGAAGATGAAAGCGCGGGTACATGCTGTCAAGCGATGAACGCAGCAGGTTCGGACATAGCTGCCGCGACCGCGCCGAGCGGGAAGGCCGAGAGCATCCTGGCGGCGGCGCGGCGCACCTTCCTGGCGAGCGGCTTCGGCGCGGTCAGCATGGACGCGATCGCGCGCGCGGCGGGCGCGTCGAAGGCGACGCTCTATGCCTATTTCTCAAGCAAGGAGGAGTTGTTCGGCGCGGTGGTGGCGAGCGAGGGCGAGCGCTATTTCCGTGGCTTCTCGGCGCGCGAGCTCGACCCGCACGATGTCGAGACGTCGCTGAACGAAATCGCCCGGCGCTTCCTCGAACTGGTCCTCTCGCCCGATGCCATCGCGGTCAATCGCATCACGATCGCCGAGGCGGTGCGTTTTCCGCAGCTCGGCGACGTGTTCTGGCGCGCCGGGCCCGAGCAGACGCGAGCGCAGATCGAGGCCTTTTTGCGTCGCGCGGATGAGGCCGGCACGCTCTCCGTCGCCGACCCGAAACTCGCCGCCGAACAGTTCATCTCGTTGATGCGCGGCGATTGGCACCTGCGCCAGCTGCTGCGGCTCGATCCGCCGCTGAACCCGGCGGAGCTGCAGGACGCCGCCCGCGGCGCGGTCGCGACCTTCCTGCGGGCCTACGGAAAGTAGCTACGCTGCCGCGGCTGCGGCCGCGGTCTTGCGCACCGGCGCGGTGGGCAGGCTGCTTTCTTCGTCCACGAGGATCAGCGCCCGGTCGCTGTAGGGCGCCGCGTCGCGCTCGACCTTTTTCCTCAGGCGATGCAGG
>JASHUW010000529.1 GCA_030039815.1 Alphaproteobacteria bacterium | reverse complement strand
TCGGTGCCTTCAGTGTTTGACAATGGGTTGAGCCGTGGCCCTCTGTACCCCGTATCCGGTCTGACGCGACATGGCGCCGCATCCGCAACGTCTCCATGTCAGCAAACGCTCTTGGCCGCTGGCCCAGCCCTTCGTCATTTCGCGCGGGGTCAAGACCACCGCCGACGTCGTCGTGGCGGAGCTACACGACGGCGATTCCCAGGGCCGTGGTGAATGCGTGCCCTACCCGCATTACGGCGAGAGCGTCGACAGCGTCGCCGAGGCGCTGGAGGCGATGAAGGGCCCGGTGTTTTCCGGGCTCAATCGCGAGACGCTGCAACAGGCGATGCCGCCCGGCGCGGCGCGCAACGCGCTCGACGCCGCGTTCTGGGACATCGACGCGAAGCGCGCCTATTGCAGCGTCGCCGAGCTGGCCGGGCTCGGCGCGCTAAAACCGGTCACAACGGCCTACACGCTGTCGCTCGGTACGCCCGAGCACATGGGCGCGGCGGCGGCGGCGCAGCGCGCCCGGCCGCTGCTGAAGTTGAAGGTCACCGGGGACGGCGATTTGGAGCGCGTGCGCGCAGTTCGCGCCAACGCCCCGGCGTCGCGGCTGATCGTCGACGCCAATGAAGGGTGGACGCCGCGCCATTTCACCGCGCTGTCGCCGGCCCTCGCCGAGCTCGGCGTCGAGCTGATCGAGCAGCCGCTGCCGGCGGATGACGACGATGCGCTCGCCGAGTTGCCGCATCCCGTTCCGGTCTGTGCCGACGAGTCGTGCCATGTCGCCGCCGATCTCGACCGGCTGGTCGGCAAGTACGACGCGATCAACATCAAGCTCGACAAGACCGGCGGACTGACCGAGGCGCTGGCCTTGGCGAAAGCCGGGCGAGAGCGCGGCTTCGCGATCATGGTCGGCTGCATGATCGGCACCTCGCTGGCGATGGCACCGGCGATGCTGGTCGCGCAGCAAGCCAGCATCGTCGATCTCGACGCACCGCTGCTGCTTGCCGCCGATCGCAATCTGGGGCTGCGCTACGACGGCAGCCTGGTCTATCCGCCGGACCCGAAACTGTGGGGCTGAGCGAGCCCGTCTTGGCGCCGCGTCGATTGGAAGAAGGGCTGGCGGCGCTCGCCCGCGAGCCCGTCTTCGCCGCGATTCTCACGCGGGCTGGCGCCCCGCGGTTCCGGCGGCGGCGCAACGGGTTCGAGACGCTGCTGCACATCATCCTCGAACAGCAGGTGTCGATCGACGCGGCGGCGGCGATGTTTCGCCGGCTCAACGAGGAGTGCCGGCCGCTCGCACCGGCGGGGTTCCTCAAGCTCGACGAAGCGACGCTGCGGCGTTGCGGGTTCAGCCGGCAGAAGGCGACCTATGGCCGCGCCCTCGCCGAGGCGGTGACGGGCGGCGCTCTCGATTTCACCAGGCTCGCCGCGACCCCGGACGAGGACGCGCTGGCGACGCTGATCGCGCTGAAGGGTATCGGTCGGTGGAGCGCCGAGATCTACCTGATTTTTGCGCTGGGTCGCGACGATGTCTGGCCGGCCGCCGATCTGGGGCTGCAGCTCGGCGTTGCCGCCGAGCTCGGCCTGCCGGCGCGCCCCGGCGAGCGTGAGCTGCGCGATCTCGGCGAGCGCTGGCGGCCGTGGCGCACGGTCGCCGCTTGCCTCTTCTGGCAATCCTACCTCCACGCGCGCAACCGCACCGCCCCGGTGTTGCCGGCGGAGTTGTACGCTTAGCGGCGCTCAGGATTTCGGCAGGCTGATGACCTGACCCGGATAGATCAGGTTCGGGTCCCTGATGTGCTGCTTGTTGGCGCCGAAGATCACCGTGTATTGCAGCCCGTTGCCGTAGGTCTTGCGGGCGATGACCCACAGCGAGTTGCCGGGCTGCACGGTGTATTGGCCGCCGGCCGCTACGGTCGTGGGCGGCTCGAACGGCTCGGCGATGCGCTGGGCGACCGCGCCGCCGGCGCCAAGCTGATCGACCCGGAGTTCGATCTTGCCGTGCCCTTGCGGGCGGGGCGACACCGACGACCATTTGCCTTGCGCGTCGGCGGTGACTGTCGCCAGCGGCTGGTTGTCGGCATAGAGGCGTAGCGTCGCGTTGGGGCCGGCATGACCCGACAGCATCAACTCGCCCTTGTCGTTGTACTCGGCGGTGTCGAGCGACAGCCCGCCATTGCCGGCATTCGGGGTTTGCAGCGCTTGCGCCGGCTCGTTGGCGTTGCCGGGCAGCAGCACCGCGACCGTGCCCTGGCCCTGGCTGGGCGTGGCCGGCGTCGGCGCCGCGACCGCCAGCGCCACCGTATCGGCAGATTTGGTCTCGACGCCGGTTTTCGGGTCGGTCGCTTCCAGGGTGAGCCGGCGTTCACCCGGCGGCATCGGCGCCGTCGGCACCAGCACCCATTCGCCGCGATCGTCGGCGGTAACGCCGCCCAACGGCTTGTCGCTATCGAGCACGGTGACCTTGGCCCCCGGCGCGGCACGACCGGCGATCACCGCATGGCCGCTCGGGTCAACCCTGACGACGTCAAAGCTCGGGATCGTCGGCGCGGATTCGGGGACCGGCGTCGGCGTCTGGCTAGCCTGAGGCGCGGGCGCTGCCGGGGCGACGGGTTTCGGCGCCGGGGCGCTGTTGGTCCACAAGACAAAAGCGATGCCGGCGATGACCACCGCCACTCCGCCCAGCCCGATCAGCAGACGTCGCACGGCATCCCCACATCCCGGACGCCTTGCGAGTTTAGGCCGCGCCCAGGCGGCTTGCAATCGCGCCCTGTTCGGAGGAAGAGAGAGCGCGGCAGCGGCAAATCGGTGGAACGACGCGTGCAAATCGAGCGGCTGTGTGTTTATTGCGGCTCTTCGAGCGGCGTCGATCCTTGCTTTGCGGCGGCGGCCGGCGAGCTCGGCGCCGGGCTCGCCGCGCGCGGCATAGAGCTGGTCTATGGCGGCGGCCGCAACGGGCTGATGGGCTGCGTCGCCGACGCGGTGCTGACCGGCGGCGGCCGGGCGACCGGCATCATCCCGGTTCATCTCGAAGATCGCGAAGTCGCGCATCGCGGGCTCAGCGAGCTGGTGGTGGTCACGGATATGCATCAGCGAAAACGCGTCATGGCCGAGCGCAGCGACGCCTTCGCGGTGTTGCCCGGCGGGGTCGGCACGCTGGACGAGACGGTCGAGATCCTGTCGTGGCGTCAGCTCGGGCTGCATCAGAAGCCTATCTTCATTGTTGATGTCGCCGGTTATTGGGCGCCGCTCGCCGCCCTGTTCGAGCACATCGTCGGCTCGCAGTTC
>JASHUW010000528.1 GCA_030039815.1 Alphaproteobacteria bacterium | reverse complement strand
CATCCCGGCCACCGAGCGATACGTCTCGATCACCCCGTTGCAGCCGCTCAGCCCGAGCAGCAGCACCAGCCCACCCAGCCACACGGCCGACCCGCCGGTGCGACGGCGGGTTCTCCGCACTGTCATCAGCGAGACCCCAACCCAGCGGCCGCGCCGCTGCCTCTTCCGCGCGTCGCGCGGCCCGGCGGCAAAGCGGCGGCGGCTTCACATTCGATCCGCTGGTGTATTAGATCGCGGCGCGCGCGTCACTACATTTGATCCGCTCATTGCCCCGTGAGGACGATGCGGAAGACGGCGCCAAAACGCCGTAACCACGAGGAACCGCCATGGACGACGCCGGAGCAAGCCAAGGGAGCGGGAAACCGGGCCAAGCAGCCCCCGGGGCCGCGCTGGATCCGGCCGAGCTGTCGCGCCGCCTGGCGGAAATCGCCGAACGCAGCCGGTATCTCGTCAGCGGCTTCCTCAGTCGGCAGTCGAACAAAGGCGCTGTCGGCATGGCCGATCCGATGGCGATCGGCTCGGCTTTCTTCGAGCTGACCGCGCGGATGATGGCCGACCCGGCGCGCCTCATCGAAGCGCAGATGGCGCTGTGGAACGACTACCTGACGCTGTGGCAGCGCACCGCCGAGCGGCTGATGGGCCGGGAGGTCGAGCCGGTGGTCGCGGCGGCGGCCGACGATCGCCGCTTCCGCGACCGGGCGTGGAGCGACAACGCGATCTTCGACTACATCAAGCAGAGCTACCTCTTGACCGCGCGCTTTATCCAGGGCGCGGTCAAGGAGGTCGGCGGGCTCGACGACCAGACCGGGCGCAAGATCGATTTCTACACACGGCAATTCGTCGACGCGATGGCGCCCTCGAACTACGTGCTGACCAACCCCGAGGTGCTGCGCGCGGTCGGCGAATCGGGCGGCGAGAACCTGGTGAACGGGCTGCAAAACCTGCTCGACGACCTCGAGCGCGGCAAGGGCCGGCTGGCGATCAGCATGACCGACATGGCCGCCTTCAAGCTCGGCGAGAACGTCGCGGCGACGCCGGGCAAAGTCGTCTACCAGAACGATCTCATCGAGCTGATCCAGTACGCGCCGACGACCGAGACCGTGCACCGCCGGCCGCTGCTCATCATCCCGCCCTGGATCAACAAGTTCTACGTACTCGACCTGCGGCCGCAGAACTCGTTCATCCGCTGGGCGGTGAACCAGGGGCACACCGTGTTCGTGATCTCCTGGGTCAATCCGGATGCGCGGCTCAGCGCCAAGAGTTTCGAAGACTACATGCACGAAGGCCCGCTGGCCGCGCTCGACGCGATGGCGGCGGCGACCGGCGAGAAGGATGCCAACGTCATCGGCTACTGCCTCGGCGGCACGCTCTTGTCGGCGATGCTCGCCTACATGAGCGCGAGACGCGACCGCCGCATCAAAAGCGCGACATTTTTCGTGACCATGGTCGATTTCGCCGAAGCGGGCGACCTCTCGGTCTTTATCGACGAAGAGCAGATCACCACGCTCGAGGAGCGCATGTCGAAAAAGGGCTATCTCGAGGCCCACGACATGCATCAGACCTTCAACATGCTGCGCGCCAACGATTTGATCTGGTCGTTCGTGGTCAACAACTACCTCTTGGGCAAGCAGCCTCTGCCCTTCGACCTGCTTTACTGGAACGCCGATTCGACGCGCATGCCGGCGGCGATGCACAGCTTCTACCTGCGAAAAATGTACCAGGAGAATTTGCTGTCGCAGCCGGGCGGGATCACCTTGGATGGGGTCAAGATCGACCTGCGCAAGATCAAGACGCCGGCCTTCATCCTGTCGACCCGCGAGGACCATATCGCGCCGTGGCGCTCGACCTATGCCGCGACGCAGCTTTATGCGGGGCCGACAAAATTCGTGCTCGCCGCGTCGGGACATATCGCCGGGGTCGTGAGCCCGCCGGGCAGCAAATACGGCCACTGGACCAACGACAACAACCCGCCCTCGCCCGACGATTGGCTCGCCACCGCGACGCATCACGATTCGTCCTGGTGGCCGATGTGGGAGGAATGGGTGTCGCAATATTCGCGCGGCGAGGTTCCCGCCCGCCACCCCGGCGACGGCAAACTGAAGCCGATCGAAGACGCGCCGGGGAGCTACGTCAAGGTGCGGGCGGAGGATTGAGGACATTGCCCGTTCGATATCGCGTGCAATCTCGATCCTATCTGCCAATCACAAACAATGATCTAAAGATCATGTTATAAAATAAATCGATCATCTGTATTTTTAATACTCAGGAATCCACTTTGGATATGACCTAATCTCGGCTCGACCACTTCACTGGTTGAGCGAAATGCCTCACCTCCCGGCTCTCGGTCTCTTGCGCGCGGCGCCCAACCCCGTTCTGGACGCGACGCTTTCCGGGAACGGCTGATGCCCGAGGCCGTCAAGTTCTACAAGGACATCGTTCCCGAGAACCCGGACGATGCAGCCTATCTTGGCATCGTCGCGAAAATCGCCCCGTATACAATGACCGGGGCGGAGGGGCTGGAAGCGACCTATGCGCTGTTCCAGTCGCTCCGCTATGTCGTGCAGAACGGCATTCCCGGCGCGATCGTCGAATGCGGCGTGTGGCGCGGCGGCTCGATGATGCTGGCCGCCTATGCGCTACAGCATTTCGGCGACACGTCCCGCGAGTTCTATCTCTACGACACGTTCGCCGGCATGACCGAGCCGGACGATATCGACATCGACTATGACGGTCGCCCGATGAAGCCGATGTGGCGGCAATTCGCCGACCGCAAGCTGATGATGGGATATGGCGGCCCGGAAGAGCAGGTCAGGGCCAATATGCTGTCCACCGGGTATCCCGAGCGGCAGCTGCATTTCGTCACGGGCGACGTCCTCAAGACGATCCCCGCGCGGTCGCCGCCAGCGCCGATCGCGCTGCTGCGGCTGGACACCGACTGGTACAGGTCGACGCTGCACGAGCTGCGCCATCTTTACGACCGGATCGTGCCGCACGGCGTGCTCTATATCGACGATTACGGCTGGTGTCGCGGTGCGCGCAAGGCGACCGACGAATTCTTCAGCGACCGGCCCTTCAAGCCGTTGCTCCATCGCGTCAATCAGGGACCGCGCCTGCTGATCAAGCCGGCGTGAGTTTCTCCGTCCCGATATTCCTGCGCGAGCCGGCGGTAGTGGCCCGGCACCCAGCGCATGTACTCGACCTCTTCGGGCTTGAGAGCGCGGGAGTAGCGCGCCGGGGTGCCGGCCCACAGCTCGCCCGATTTCACCACCTTGCGCGGGGTCACCACCGCGCCGGCGGCGACCATCGCGCCCGACTGGACGACCGCCTTGTCCATCACGCAGGCCTTCATGCCGACAAAGGCGCCCGGTTCCAGCGTGCAGCCGTGCAACAGCGCCATGTGGCCGATCGCGACATCCTCGCCGATGATCGTCGGGATGTGCTCGCCGCCCTGGGACATATCCCCTTGGGGCACGTCATGCGTCACATGCAGCACCGTACCGTCCTGGATGTTGGCGCCGGCGGCGATGCGAATCGGCGCGTCGTCGCCGCGGATCACCACGTTGAACCAGATGTTGGCGTGCGCGCCGATCTCGACATCGCCGATCACCACGGCGTTGGGCGCGATGAACGCGCTCGGATGGATGCGCGGCAGGAGGTTGCGGTAGGGCAGGATGAGCGGGCCGGTCATGTCTTAGAAGAAAACATCTCAGCGCAAAGGACGCAAAGGGTTCGCGAGGAGCTCGAATCGCGGCGCCGCCGCATTGATTCGCCACAAAGACACGGAGAGCGCAGAGGGTTGAGCCGCTCGGCAATCTCCGCGCCCTCCGCGCCTCCGTGGTCATTTAACGGCGCTTCGCGCCGCGCGGACACCTTCGCGTCCTTTGCCTGTCCTTCGTGCTTATCGCGTTAAAGCGTTCCTTCCTTCAACGCCGCCGCGCTGCTCGCTGCTCGCTGCCCGCTTTCGGGGATGGCAACATGCGATTTTCGCGGGATTCATCGGTTTC
>JASHUW010000051.1 GCA_030039815.1 Alphaproteobacteria bacterium | reverse complement strand
CGCGGGCGGCTGGCGATCGTCGGGATCGGGCCCGGGAAGGCGGCCTGGCGGACACCGGAAGCCAGCGCGCTGATCGCCGGCGCGAGCGACCTCGTCGGCTATGGCCTCTACCTCGATCTGCTCGGCAGCGCGGCGCAGGGTAAGACCCTGCACCGGAGCGCGATTGGCGCCGAAGCCGAGCGAGCTCGGCTGGCGCTCGACCTCGCCGCCGCCGGCAGCGACGTGGCGCTCATCTCGTCGGGTGACGCCGGCATCTACGGGCTCGCCGCGCTGGTCTTCGAACTGCTCGACGAAAGCCAGCGGCGCGACTGGGCCGCAGTCGACATCGTCGTGTCGCCGGGGGTGAGCGCGATGCAAGCCGCCGCCGCCCGCACCGGCGCGCCGCTCGGCCATGATTTCTGCGCAATCTCCTTGTCCGACCTGATGACCCCGTGGCCGGTGATCCGCGGGCGGATCGAGGCGGCCGCGGCCGGCGATTTCGTCGTCGCGCTCTACAATCCGCGCTCATCACGGCGCCAGGAAGGACTGGCCGAGGCGGCGGCAATCCTGTCGGCGCATCGGCCGGCGACGACCCCGGTGCTGGTCGCGCGCAATCTCGGCCGCGGCGGGGAGAGAAGCCGAGTCACGACGCTCGGCGCGCTGGCCGAAGCCGAGATCGACATGCTGACCATCGTCATCGTCGGCAGCAGCACGACCCGCGCCATGGCCGGAGCCAGCCCGCGCCTCTATACGCCGCGCGGGTATCCGACGCGGTGACCGTCCATTTCATCGGCGCCGGGCCCGGCGCAGCCGACCTCATCACCGTGCGGGGTTTGCGCCTCATCGAAAGCTGCCCGGTTTGTCTCTATGCCGGTTCGCTGGTGCCGACGGGGGTCGTCGCCGCCGCGCCGGCGGGCGCGCGCGTCGTCGACACCGCGCCGCTGACCCTCGACGAGATCATCGCGGAGATGACGGAAGCGGACGCCAAGGGCCTCGACGTCGCGCGGGTGCATTCCGGCGACCCGTCGCTCTACGGCGCGATCGCCGAGCAGATGCGCCGCCTCGACCGGCTCGGCATTCCCTACGACGTGACGCCGGGCGTGCCGGCCTTTGCCGCCGCCGCCGCGGCGCTACGCGCCGAGCTGACACTGCCGGACGTCGCGCAAACCGTGATTTTGACGCGTACCGCAACGCGCTCCTCGGCGATGCCAAAGGGCGAGGAACTGGAGCAGCTCGCCGCCACGGGCGCGACACTGGCGATCCATCTGTCGATCACCAACCTGGCGCGGGTCGTGCGCACGCTCACACCGCATTACGGCGCCGAGTGTCCGGCGGTGGTCGCCTATCGCGTGAGCTGGCCCGAGGAATTGCTGATCCGCGGCAGGCTGGCGACGATCCGCGATGCGGTAAAGGAAGCTGGCATCACCAGAACAGCGCTGATCCTGGTCGGCCCGGCGCTTGCCGGCGAGGGCAGCGACAGCCGGCTCTACGCCGCCGACCACCACCATGTGCTGCGGCCGCGCCGCGGCTAGACAATCACCCTCAATGCTTGGCCTGTGCGTTCCTCAGGGCCTGAACGACCATCTGGCGATGCGACTCCTGCGCCCAGCCGATGGCGTCGCGGCCGGTGAAGTCGCTGAGGCTCGGGTTGGCGCCCGCTTCCAACATGTAATGCACCATCTCGACGTCGCCGACTTTGGCGGCGAACATCAGTGCGGTCATGCCGTTCTTGTCCTGGTCGTTGACCCGCGCCTTCATTTCGAGCAGCAGCTTCGCCGCCTCGAGCTGGCCATGCTCGGCGGCCAAATCGAGCGGCGAATCGCCGACCGTGTCGCGGGCGTTGATGTCGGCGCCGGCTTTATAGAGGATCGCCATGATCTGCAGATTGCCGGTCGCGGCGGCGACGTGCATGCCGGTCGTCGCGCCATCCTCGTCGGTCTGGTTGGGGCTCGCGCCGTCACCGAGCAGCTGGCGGATTTTCCCGACATCGTTCGCTTTTGCCGCGCGCGGGATATTCTGATAGTAGGCACTGAACGGGTTGAGGTTGAGCTGCGCGCGCGCGCCCGGCGCCAGCGCGACGACCAACGCCGCGGCAAAGACCCCCGCGAACCGCCTCTTCATGACATCCTCCGCGCCCCCGGACGCTCGTCGAGCCCGGCGAGCCAATCAAGCGCGGCGTCGACCGTATCGACCGAGAGACCACGCTCCATCGGCGGACGCCGCACCATGATCACCGGCAGGCTCAAATCGCGCGCCGCGACGATTTTCGCCTCGGTCGCCGCACCGCCGCTCGCCTTGCACACCAGCACGTCGACCGCGTGCCGTTGCAGCAGATGGCGCTCCTCGTTCAGCGTGAACGGCCCGCGCCCCAGCACCACCTCGTGGAAGCGCAGCGGCAAGCGCTCGCGCGGCGGGTCGATCATGCGCACGACAAAGCGCACGCCGCTCGCGGTCGCGAAAGCCGCGACGTCGCTGGCGCCGACGGTCAAGAACGCGCGGCGGCCGACCCGACCAACGATCTGCGCCGCGGCTTCGATGCTGTCGACCTCGATCCAGCGATCGAGCGGATGACGCCGCCACGGCGGACGCAGCAGCAGGAGGCGCGGCACCCGCGTCTGGTCGCAGGCAAGCCGCGCGGCGCTGGAGATTTCCGCGGCGAAGGGGTGCGTCGCATCGATCAGCCGCTCGACGCGCTGCGCGACAAGGTAATCGGCGAGCCCGGCGGCGCCGCCGAAACCGCCGATCCGCACCATCCCCGGGACCGGGCCGGGATGACGCGTGCGCCCGGCGAGCGCCGTCGTCATCTCGATTCGGTCACCGAAGCGGGTGAGCACACCGCGCGCCAGCGCAGCTGCCTCGGCGGTGCCGCCGAGGATCAGGAGCCGCGTCGTCATGCCCCCACCCGGGCGAGAAATTCGCCGTCGCGACCGACGATCGCGACCTCGACGGCAATCGCGCCGCTGAGCGTCGCCAGCGCCACTTCGCGCGCCCGGCGCGCGACGCCGTCGGCAAGCGCCGGCGCCCAAGGGCCAGCGGCCTCAACCACCGCACCGGCGCTTTCGCTATCCCGCGCTGCCGTCAGGGTCGCATCATCCGCACCGGTTGCCGCCAGCATGTCGGACAGCATGGCGGGGTCGACAGCGCTCTTCGATGAATGCAGGTCGAGATGGCCGCTCGCGAACTTCGCCATCTTGGCGAAACCGCCGGCCAGGGTCAGACGCGGTACCGGATGGCTGCGCAGGTATTTGAGCGTGCCGCCGACAAAATCGCCCATGTCGATCAGCGCGTGATCGGGCAGCGCGTAGAGGCGCTGCACCGCGCGCTCCGAGGTAGTGCCCGTCGCGGCGGCGATATGATCGAGCCCGGCGGCGCGCGCCACATCGATGCCGCGATGGATCGAATGCACCCACGAGGCGCAGGAATACGGCACGACGATCCCGGTGGTGCCGAGGATCGACAAGCCGCCGACAATCCCCAGCCGCGCGTTCATTGTCTTTTCCGCGAGGCGCTCGCCGCCGGGGATCGCGATCGTTACCGTGACGTCGGGCGGCGGCGCGCCATTGGCCTCGGCGAGTTCCGTGAGGGCGTCGCGGATCATCGCGCGCGGTGCCGGGTTGATCGCCGGCTCGCCCACGGCAAGCTGCAGCCCTGGCCGGGTCACCGTGCCGACCCCCTCGCCCGCCGCGAAGGTGATGCCGGAGCCGGGCGCGGCGCATGCCACCTCGGCGACGATCGTCGCGCCGTGCGTGACGTCGGGATCGTCGCCAGCGTCCTTGACGATGCCGGCGCGGACGCGACCCTTGCTGATCTGGGATAGCGCCAACGGAAAACTCGGC
>JASHUW010000527.1 GCA_030039815.1 Alphaproteobacteria bacterium | reverse complement strand
CGGCCTCAGGGGTCTCGAGCTGTCGTGCTCGTGGGACATGGTGCCGATGTGGCACCCGGATTGGGAGAAGCTGTGGAAGGCGGTCGCCGAGGTTGACCTGCCGCTGCATTTCCACACCTTCCCGACGACCGACGGGCGCGCGCGCCAAGGGGTTGACGGCAAGGCCCGGCGCGCGGCGATGTTCACCGGCGTGTCGGCCTTCCAGATGGGTCTCATCAACATCATCGCGGCGATGATGGGCGCCGGCGTGTTCGACCGCTATCCGACGCTGCGCGTGTCGTTTGGCGAGAGCGGCGCGGGTTGGCTCGCCTACGCGCTCGACCGCATGGACTTCGAGTTCGAGGACCGCTTCCGCGACCTGATGAAGCTGAAGCCGTCGGAATATTGGAAGCGCCAGTGCAAGTGCACCTTCCAGTTCGACCGCATCGGCGCCAAGCTCTTGGACGATATCGGCGTCGAGACGATGATGTGGGGCTCGGACTACCCGCACACCGACGGCGTGTGGCCGGAATCGGACCGCTTCATCCAGGAGCAGTTCGCCGAGCTGACCCCCGACCAGGTGCACAAGATCACCTGCGAGAACGCGGCGAAGTTCTACCGGTTTACCAATTGACGGCGTAGCCGTCATCCCGGCGGAAGCCGGGATCGCGCATCAGCACGAACCCCGCGGCCGGTCGGTCGCGGGGTTTTTCGTTGTCGTCCGGCGGAGCTTACCCCCTCCCGCTCGCGGGAGAGGGGTAAACATCGACCCTCGCAAAGACGTGATGGCGCCGGCGATTTGACAGCCGATATCGTTGCGTTTTCCGTCCTTGCGAGAACAAAGATGCGATCGCCCCCGCGTCTCGTTTCTTTGGCGACCGCCGTGCCGCCGCACCGGCTCGACCAGAGCAATGTCGTCGCGCACGTCGAGCAACTGTTCGGGCGCTCGCCGGATTTCGAGCGGCTGATCCAGGTCTACGCCAATAGCGGCATCGACTGCCGCTATTCGGTGATGCCGTTCGACTGGTTCGACGCGGCGCATTCCTGGCCCGACCGCAACGCCGCCTATCTCGCCGGGGCGCTCGACCTGATCGAGGCGGCGGCGCGGCGCGCGCTCGATCGCGCCGATCTGTCGCCCGAGGAGATCGCCGCGATCGTCACGGTGTCGACCACCGGCATCGCCACCCCGAGCCTCGACGCGCAGCTCATGGAGCGCCTCGCCTTGCCGCGCCATGTGACGCGGCTGCCGATTTTCGGCCTCGGCTGCGCCGGCGGCGCGCTGGGCCTGGCGCGGGCGGCGGCGCTCGCCGCGGCAATGCCGGACAGGCCGGTGCTGCTGATCGTCGTCGAGCTGTGCACCCTGCAATTTCGTCGCGACGACCTCGCGCGCAGCAACATCGTTGCGACCGCGCTGTTCGGCGACGGCGCCGCGGCGGCGGTGCTGCGCGCCGATCCGCGCCCTTCCGGGCCGGCGATCACCGCCTGGGGCGAGCATACCTGGCCGCAAAGCCTCGACATCATGGGCTGGGATGTGGCCGAGGACGGGCTGAAGGCGATCTTCTCACGCGACATCCCGAGGCTCGTGACCAGCAGGTTGGGGCCGGTGTTGAGCGACTTCCTCGCCCGGCATGGGCTGACCCTCGACGATTTCGACCGGTTCGCCTGCCACCCCGGCGGCCCCAAAGTGATCGACGCCTACGAGACGATCCTCGGCGCGGGGTTTCCCGGCGCCGCGGCGGCGCGCCGGTCATTGGCGCGGTTCGGCAACATGTCCGCCGTCTCGGTGCTGTTCGTGCTGGAGGAGGTGCTCGCCGAGACGCGCGATGACGGCGATTCGCCGCGGCGCGTGCTGCTGACCGCGCTCGGGCCCGGGTTCAGCGCCGGCTTCGTCGTGCTCGATCCGGCGTGACGATCTTCCACGCCGTGCTCGCCTTTGTCGCGCTGCAGCGCGGCGGCGAGCTGATCCTCGCCGCCGCCAACACGCGGCGACTGTTGCGGCGTGGCGCGGTCGAGATCGACGGCGCCGGCCACAAATGGTTCGTTCTGCTTCACGCCGCATGGCTGGCCGCGTTGCTGGCGTTCGTCCCCGCCAAGCAGCCGCCCGACCTGCCGCTGCTGGCGCTGTTCTTCGCATTGCAGGCGGCACGGATATGGGTTCTCGCCAGCCTCGGCCGGCGTTGGACGACGCGGCTGATCGTGCTGCCCGGCGTGCCGCCGGTGACGCGCGGACCGTATCGCTGGATCAGCCACCCGAATTACCTGATCGTGCTCGGCGAGGTGGCGATTTTGCCGCTGGCGTTTGCGGCGGTTGCAATTGCCGTCGGGTTTTCGGCGTGCAATGTTGTGTTGCTGGCCCGTCGCATTCGCTTCGAAGCGCGCGCCCTCGGCCAACGCAGCTATCACATTCGCGAAACCCTGCCCCGCCGCAACTAACTCTAGGCGCACGGAAAAAATCGTATTATTCCCTTATTATCACCCTGCGATGGTATTTTTTTGGGGCAGTAACGTGGATCCAGATCGCAGTTTCGGTTTTCTCGCGCATGACGTCGCGCGGCTTTACGGCCGGCGCTTCGATCGCAACGGCCGGCGGCTCGGGCTGACGCGCGCGCAGTGCCGCACCCTCGGCTATCTCGCGCGCAACGAGGGGATCAACCAGGCGGGTCTCGCCGACCTCTTGGAAATTCGGCCGATGACGCTGGTGCGCCAGATCGACCGGATGCAGGAAGCGGGCTGGATCGAGCGGCGCCCCGATCCGACCGACCGGCGCGCCCGCCGCTTGTTCCTGACCGACAAAGCCCGCCCGGTGCTGGGACGCATCTGGGACGTCGCGACCGAGACGCAGGATCAGGTGCTGGCGTCGCTGTCGCCCGACGAGGCCGAGCAATTGATCGACCTGCTCCGCCGGGTGCATTCCGCGCTTACCGAACGCACCCCGGCCCGGCCGCTGCACGCGACAATCCGGCCGCTGATGCCCAAATCGCCGGCGGTCGCCGCGCCTGTCGCCGAGGGCACGCGATGACGACCTCGACCGAAGGGCAAACGCCAGCACCTTTGCTGCGCCGAGTGCTCGGCGACCGGACGGGCCGCGTCGGCACGCCGACGCGGCCGCTGCGCCAGCGCCTGCGCACGCCGCTGATGGTGGCCGGCCCGGCGATCGTGGC
>JASHUW010000526.1 GCA_030039815.1 Alphaproteobacteria bacterium | reverse complement strand
CGCTGCGCGTGCAGCGCGCCGGCCGCGCGGCGATGGACACGCAAGCGCTGCTGCGCGGCTTCGCGCTGCCGCCCGGAACGGTGCTCCCCACGGAACCTCAATGCCCCGCTACAAGCTGACCCTCGAGTATGACGGCACCGGGCTCGTCGGCTGGCAGCGCCAGCCGGCGGGGGTCTCGGTGCAGGCCTCGCTCGAAGCGGCGGTGACGAAATTCTGCAGCGAGCGGGTGACGGTGCACGGCGCCGGGCGTACCGATGCCGGGGTGCACGCGCTGGCCCAGGTCGCCCATCTCGACCTCGGGCGCGCGCACGACCCGGACACGATCCGCGGCGCGCTCAACCACCATTTGCGGCCGGCGCCGATCAGCGTGCTGCTGGTCGAGCCGGTCGCGGACAATTTCGATGCGCGGCGCTGGGCGATAGGCCGGGTCTATCGCTACCGCATCCTCAACCGCCGGGCACCGCCGATGCTCGACCGGATGCGGGTGTGGCATGTCGCGCCGCCGCTGGACCTCGCGGCGATGCAGGCGGGCGCGCGGCATCTCATCGGCCGCCATGATTTCTCGACCTTCCGCGATTCGCTGTGCCAGGCGAAATCGCCGGTGAAGACGCTCGATGCGCTCGACGTCAGCCGGGTCGGCGAGGAGATCCATATCGAGGCGCGGGCGCGCTCGTTCCTCCACCACCAGGTGCGCAACATGGCCGGCACCTTGAAGCTGGTCGGGCTCGGGCAGTGGTCGCCCGACGATGTGGCGACCGCGCTCGCCGCGAAAGACCGCCGCGCCGGCGGCCCGACCGCCCCGGCCGAGGGGTTGTATCTCGTGGCGGTGATCTACGGCGCTGGCCAGATCAGCGGCTGACCGTAGAAATTCCGCCGGACGAAATCGACGGCCCACTGCCATTTATTGTTGTTGTTTGGCGGCATGTAATCGAGGTGCCCGAAATCTTCACGGTCGGCGATCTGCCAGGGCGCGGTCACGCCGGCGGCGGGCGGCGGCGGGCCGTCATAACCGAGCGCCGCCTGCAGCGTATGGTCGTGGTAGATTTGATCGGCGACCGCGTCGCCGGGCGGGAAGGCGAGTTTCAGCACAGCGTCTTCATGCGATGCCAGCACGGCGATGCGCTCGGATTTGGCGGCGGCGGAGGCGTATTCTGTGACCAGGCAGTCGCGGTTGATCGCGCCGGCCATCAGGCACAGCACGCTCGCCCGGCGCGGCGCCGCCAGGCCAGCGACCGCTTGCAGCACCATGCGCGCGCCAAGACTGTGCGAGGCGAAGGAGAGGCTCTGCGCAGCAGCGCACCAGGTATTGCAGAACGTCGCGAGCCGTCGGCCGCTATCCATCGCGGGCCCGCCTTCCCAGGGGTAATCGACAAACGGCACGCCGCCGTCGCCCGGCCACAACATGCCGATGAACAGGTAGGGGGCGGCGAGATCGAGGTAGCGGGCGACCAGCTCCAGCGACTCGGCGCCGCCCTGGTAGGAAACATTGAAGCCGTGAGTATAGAACAGGATGGTCTTGCCGCCGACCAGCGCCGGCACCTCGGACCATTGCACGACCGACACCGCCGGAGCGGTCGCCGGCGGTGGCGGCGCGCCGTCGCCTTTCAGCAGATAGGGGTCGCAAACCGCGCCGCCCGGCCCGCGGAAATTGAGGAAATAAGTATCGGGCATGCTATGCCTTCACGGCGCGGACGGCGGCGACGGCGTTTTGCAGAGCGGTCACCAGATCCTTCGACACCGGTGCCAGAGGCGCCGCGATCAACCCCACCAGCAACGCCTGCCACCAATCCACACCGTTGATGAAGTATTTCTCAGCGATCAATGCCAGCACGACCGCGATGACCACGGAAAGTGCCTTCGCGGCATTGCGATAGAGCTGGTCGGCGCGCTCATAGGCCTCGTCAAGCACCGCGCTCAGCACCGCGTCGAACTGGGCAATCACCGCAAGCTCTTCGGGTTTCACCTGCTCGCCGGTAGATGCCTTGGCGGCGGCCGATCCGAGCACTTCCGGCTTTACCCCGGTCAGCTTGGCAAGCTGGGTCGCGTCACCCTGCGTCAGACGCAAATGGATCAACGCGCGCGCCTTGGCCTTCTGATCTGCGGCGGCCACGCCATTGATCCAGTTCGCCCGCAATGTCTCGATGATGTCCTTTTGTTGAAGCGCCTCGGGGCCGTCGGCGATTTCGGGAGAAAACGGCTCGACGGCGTTCTTGATGTAACCGAAGCCGAACCGCGAGGGGCCGCCCCAGAACACCTTCAGCGCGTCAACCAGCCCCATCGAGGCCGTTCCGAGCGCCCCTGCCGCGGAAATGATGCTGACGACGGTGCTGACATCCGCCATCGCCACCTCCCTCAACGTACGTTTTCATCAGGCTGCCCGGAAAGTAGCCTTTGTTCAACACAAAACTACTAAAAGGAGAACTTAATAAAGCGACGAGCTGATGTGGCTGAGGATCGTCGCGAGGACGACATCGACGAAAATGACGAGCGCCGCCTGGGGGCGGCTGACCTCGAGCGCGACATAGGAGACGTACCACTCGTAGACGAGGGCGGCGATGCCGACGATGAGGTCGGCGATCAGCATCCCCTCGGTCGACAGCAGCCCCACCCCGCCCGCCAGCGCCACCAGCGCGAACACCGCGGTCTGCGGCGCCTGGCACCAGTTATAGGCGACCATGAAAGGGAAATAGCGCTCGCTGCGGCGCAGCCAATCGACCAGCGGGATCATCAGCAGCGGAAACGCCACCCACGAGATCACATAGTGGATGGTCTCGACCAGCAGCACGCGCAGCGGGTCGAGCTCCGGCGCCGGGCCGATCTCGATCGGAAACGCCAACAGGATCAGATAAAGCGGGTAGCACAGCACGCCGCAGCGGAAAGAGTGCCAGAACCCCTCCACGGTCGGGTCGAAGCAGGCCATGCCGCCGCGATCGCCGCGCGCCAGCCGCACCGCGCCAGTGAGCGCCAGCCACGCCTCCGCCCACCATGCGGTTGCCATGGACCCTCAGTCTTTGTCCGGAGGGGCGTTGCCGAAGAAACGGTCGAGAAACCCGCTGTAGATCTGCACCAACCGGGCGATGTCGGCGAGTTCCACGCGCTCGTCGATCTTGTGCATGGTCTGGCCGACGAGGCCGAACTCGGCGACCGGGCAATGGGCGTGGATAAAGCGCGCATCGGACGTGCCGCCGGTGGTGCTGAGCTCGGTTTCGAGCCCGGTCACGTCGCGGATCGCGCCCGCGAGGCAATCGCTGACCTTGCCCGGCGGCACAAGGAAACTTTCGCCGCTGACCTCCCAGGCGAGCTGGTAGTTCGGGTCGACCCGGTCGAGCGCCTCCGCGACCCAGGCTTTGAGCTTGGCGCTGGTCCACAGATCGTTGAAGCGGATGTTGAACGTGGCCTTCGCCGCGCCGGGGATGACATTGGTCGCCGGGTTGCCGATGTCGATCGTGGTGACCTGCAGCCCCGATTTCTGGAAATGCGCGGTGCCGTCGTCGAGCGGGCGCGCGGTCAGCCCGGCGAGCAGCGCGACGAGACGGTGCGCCGCGTTGTCGGCGAGATGCGGATAGGCGACATGGCCCTGCACGCCCGCCACGGTGATCCGGCCGGTCATGCTGCCGCGCCGGCCGATCTTGATCATGTCGCCGAGTTGCGTCGCCGAGGTCGGCTCGCCGACGACGCAGGCGTCGATGGTCTCGCCGCGCGCCTTGAGCCAGTCGAGCACCTTCTTCGTGCCGTTGATCGCCACCCCTTCCTCGTCGCCGGTGATGAGGAACGAGATCGACCCGGTGAAGCTGGGGCCGCGGCGGTCGAGAAACGCCTCCGCCGCGGCGGTGAAGGCGGCGATCGCGCCCTTCATGTCGACAGCGCCGCGCCCGCACAACACACCGTCCTTGAGCACGGCGCCGAACGGCGCGAACGACCATTGGTCGGCGGCGCCCACCGGCACCACATCGGTATGGCCGGCGAAGCACAGATTGGGGCTGCCGGTGCCCTTGCGGGCGTAGAGATTGGCGATCGGGTCGGTGCCATCCTCCGCGAAAGTCAGCCGATGGCAGGTAAAGCCCAGCCCTTCGAGCGTTTGCGCCAGCACTTCCAGCGCGCCCTCGTCCCTCGGGGTGACGCTCGGCCGGCGGATCAGCTCCGCCGCAAGCAGGCCGGGATCAATGCCCACCACTACCACTCTCTCCCATCGTCATTCCCGCGTAGGCGGGAATACAGGGTGAAAGCTCTGTCGTTCGCCCCTGGGCCCCCGCCTGCGCGGGGGCGACGAAGAAAAGTTGCCGTCATGACTAATCGCGCAGCAATTCGTTGATCGAGGTCTTGGCGCGGGTCTGCGCATCGACCTGCTTGACGATCACCGCGCAATAGAGGCTCGGGCCGGGCTGGCCGTTGGGCAACGCCTTGCCGGGCAGCGATCCCGGCACCACCACCGAATAGGCCGGCACCCGGCCGGTGATGATCTCGCCGGTGTCGCGGTTGACGATCTTGGTGGTCGAGCTGATGAAGGTGCCCATCGCCAGCACCGCGCCCTGCTCGACGATCACCCCTTCGACCACCTCGCTGCGCGCGCCGATAAAGCAGTCGTCCTCGATGATCACCGGCTCGGCCTGCAACGGCTCCAGCACGCCGCCGATGCC
>JASHUW010000525.1 GCA_030039815.1 Alphaproteobacteria bacterium | reverse complement strand
GCGGCAGCGTCTCCAAACCCTGGACGTGGAGGAACGAATTAAACGGGCTTGCCGCCGCGCCGATGTCGCGCAACAGCGTGACCCGCGCCTTGATGATGTAGGCGATCGGCCCCAGCGGCTTCACCGCTTGCGTCCACACCGCCCCGTGATAGGCGGGATCGGGCTGGTTCAACAGCGGGAAGCGGTCGGCGTGCTTCTCCCAGTCGAAATTGCCGCCGTCGACGATAATGCCGCCGATCGAGGTGCCGTGGCCGCCGATGTATTTCGTCGTCGAATGCATCACGATCGCCGCGCCGTGGTCGAGCGGGCGGCAGATCACCGGCGCGGCGGTATTGTCCATGATCAGCGGCACGCCGAGCTCGCGGCCGATCTTGGCGACTTCGCCGATCGGGAAGACTTCGAGCTTCGGGTTGGGCAGCGTCTCGGCGTAGTAGCAGCGGGTTTTCGCGTCGGTCGCGCGGCGGAAATTCTCCGGGTCGGCGGGATCGACGAAGCGCACCTCGATCCCCATCGTCCGCTGCATCGTATGCAGAAAGAGGTTCCAGGTGCCGCCGTAGAGATCGGTCGAGGCGACGAAGTTGTCGCCGGCCTGGGCGATGTTGTTGACCGTGAACAGCGAGGCTGCTTGTCCCGAGGCCAGCGCCAACGCCGCAACCCCGCCTTCGAGCGCCGTGACGCGCTGTTCCAGCACGTCGCTGGTCGGGCTCATGATGCGGGTGTAGATATTGCCCAGCTCTTTGAGGCTGAACAGGTTCGAGGCATGCTCGGTGTCGCGGAACTGATAGCTCGTCGTCTGGTAGATCGGCACGGCGACGGCGTTGGTGGTCGGATCGCTGCGGTAGCCGGCATGCAGCACGATCGTTTCGGGGTGCTTCGATTCCGTCGGCATCGGGGTCTCCGTTCGGGCCAGGGAAGGTTCGGGGCCGGGGAAGGCGGCGGCACTTTGCCACGCGCGGCGCGACGGCGTAAGCGCGATGTGGGGGCCGGGTGAAACGACGGGCCGGCGTGATCGCGATCGTCGTCGCGGCGCTTGTCGTCGCGCTCGTCGTCACGATCAGCGTAGGAAACTGGAATTTCGTGGGGAATAGCGCTATCGATCTTAACGGTTGGATCGCGCTGATCCTCGGAGTGCTCGTCACCTTAGCCGTGGGAATAGGGCTGATGGCCCTTGTTTTCATCAGCAACCGCCGCGGCTATGACGAACCGCCCGATAAAATTGGTTGATCGAGGTCGCCCTCAGTGAATGTGGGTTGCTGTTCCCGCGTTTCGGTGGTAGGTGGCGCGCCTCCCAAATAGGGGGTAACCTTTTTGAAATATTCAGCGAAGACCGGCGACGCTCCGCGTTACGGCCGGGGGACGGGAATTCCCAACCCGATCGACGTGCATGTCGGGAAACGCATCCGCATGCGTCGGTTGTTCCTCGGCATGAACCAGGAAACCTTGGCGAACGCGCTCGGCTTGACCTTCCAGCAGGTGCAGAAATATGAGGGCGGCGCCAATCGGGTCAGCGCCTCGCGCCTGTCGGCGATGGCCGACATTCTCGGGGTGCCGATCTCGTTCTTTTTTGGCGACCTCCAGCTCGACGACGAGAAACCGACGCCGGCCGAGCAGGTATCGCGCGAGCGCATGGAACGGCCGGAGACGATCGAGCTGATCCGCCTTTATTACGCCATCCCCGACGAGAACGTCCGCCTCCAGTTTCTGCAGATGGTGAAGGCGGTCGCCGCGGCGGGCGGTCCCAAGCAATCGTAGTCTAGCCTCTCACCACGCGGTCCAGCCGCCGTCGACCAGCAGCGAGGAGCCGGTGACGAGACCGGCGGCGGGCGAGGCGAGAAACACCACCGCGTTCGCCACTTCCTCGATCGTGCCGAGGCGGCCGAGCGGGATGCGGTCGTGCACCCAGTTGCTGAAGCTCGGATCGCGAAAAAACGGCTCGGTGAGCGGCGTCTTGATAAAGGTCGGGGCGATCGACACGACCCGCACGCCCCCGGGCCCGAGTTCGGCGGCCATCGCCTTGGTCAGCCCCTCGACCGCATGCTTCGTCATCACATAGACCGTGCGGTCGCGTTCCGAGCCGACATGCCCCATCTGCGACGACATGTTGATGATGACGCCGCCTCCCTGAGCGGCCATGAGCCGGGCCCCGGCCTGGGCGCAGCGGAACAGCGCGCGAATATTGAGGTCGATGAGCCGGTCGAGCGTCTCCTCGTCGACCTCGAGGAACGGCTGCGGACGGTTGATCCCCGCATTGTTGACGAGGATGTCGAGCCGGCCGAATTCCTTGGCGACCCGATCGAAGCCGGCGCGTGTCGCCACGGCGTCGGTGACGTCGAAGGCGAGTGGAATCGCTTCGCCGCCGGCGGCGGCGATCGCCGTGGCGACCGCGTCCAGTTCCGCCGGCGAGCGGCTGTTGAGCAGCACGCCGGCGCCGGCGCTGGCGAGGGCGATCGCGATGCCGCGGCCGAGCCCGCGTCCGGCGCCCGTCACCAGCGCGAGCTTGCCGTCGAGGCGGAAGGGGCTGTCGGGCATCAGCCCAGCCCGTCGGCATGGGCTTCGAGGAGTCGCCAGGTCGCAGCCGGGAACTTCGCCTTCCAGCGCGCGTAGAAAACGCCGAGCCGCCCGCGAATGCTGGCGGTATCGGCATGG
>JASHUW010000524.1 GCA_030039815.1 Alphaproteobacteria bacterium | reverse complement strand
CGGCGGCTCTTCGACGACGCGCCGTGCGGCGTCGCGATCGGCTGCTATCCCGATAACGCCCGCGACCTCGCCGAGGTGATCCGCGAGACGCTCGCCGCGCATCGCATTGCGGCGAGCCGGGATGCGATGGATTTTCTCGTCGGCCATCTCGGCGGCGATCGCCTTTTGACGCGCGGCGAGCTCGAGAAGCTGGCGCTGTACGTCGGTGACGGCGGACGGGTCGAGCTCGACGATGCGCAGCTCTCTATTGCCGACAGCGCGGCGCTGTCGCTAGAGGATGCAATCCTAGCCGCAGCCGAGGGCAACAACGCCGCGCTCGACCGCGCGCTCGCGCGCGTATTCGAGGAAGGAGAATCGCCGGTCTCGGTGATTCGTACGGCGCTGCGCCACATGCAGCGGCTCCATGTGCTGAGCGTCCGTGTTGCCGCCGGCGAAGCTACCGACAACGTCCTGCGCAGCGCTCGGCCGCCGATATTCTTCAAGCAGCAGGACAGCTTCCGTCGTCAATTGACCCAATGGCGCGAGCCGCAATTGCGGCAACAGCTCGACGCTCTGGCGGAAGCCGAAACGCAGCTCAAGACGACGGGCGTCCCAGCGGAAACCGCCTGCCGTGCGGCCCTGCTGGCGATGGCGCAACAGGCCCAGCCTCAGCCCGCGCGCAGCAGCGCCAGCAGGCGGTCGAGCTGATCAAGGTTCGCGTAGTGCAAGGTCAGCGCGCCACCGCGCGCCTTGCCGGCGATCGTCACGCGCAACCCCAGCGCCTGGCTCATCTCGCGCTCCAGCGCCAGCGTGTTCGCGTCGCGCGCCTGACGTGGGCCCGCCCGCCGCGGCGCGGCGCGGCGCTTCACCAGCTGTTCGGTGACGCGGACATTGAGCCCGCGGCGAATGATTTCGGCCGCCAATTCCGCCGGATTCTCCGCCCCGAGCAGGGCGCGGGCGTGTCCCGCGCTGAGCGCACCCTCTTCGAGACGGCGGCGGACGAGCTCCGGCAAGCCCAGCAATCTCAGCGTGTTGGCAACATGGCTGCGGCTCTTGCCAAGCGCCTCGGCAATGTCCGACTGGGTGCGCCCGAACTCGTCGATCAGCCGCCGGTAAGCTTCCGCTTCTTCGAGAGTCGTCAAATCTTCGCGCTGCAGATTTTCGATGAGCGCGATCTCCAGCGCCTCGAGATTGCCGAACACCCGCACCAGCACCGGCACCTGGTGCAGCCCGGCGCGTTGCGCCGCTCGCCACCTTCGCTCGCCGGCGATCAGCTCGAATGCCGCATCGGCTTCGTCCACCGGGCGCACCAGCAATGGCTGCAAAATGCCTTTCTCGCGCATCGATTGCGCCAGCGCCTCGAGCTCCTCTTCGCTGAAATACCGGCGCGGCTGGAACGCGCCGGGTCGGATCAGTTCGATCGCCACTTCGCGCACCGAACCAGAAGCATCGCCGGCGCGACCGTCGGCCTCACCGAACAGTGCGGCTAGTCCGCGGCCGAGCGATTGCCGCCGCGGGCTATTCATGAGCGCGAATTTCCGCAGCAAGCTGCATATAGGCCTGCGCACCCGCGCAGCGCTGGTCGTAAACCAGCACGGGAACACCGTATGACGGCGCCTCCGACACGCGAATATTGCGGGGAATCATGGTCTTGTAGACCTTGTCGCCAAAATGACCACGAACATCCGCCGCGACCTGTTCACAGAGATTATTGCGCCGGTCGTACATGGTCAGCACCACGCCTTGCAGCGCCAGGCGAGGGTTCAGCGAGCGCTGCACGCGCTCGATCGTCCCCATCAGCTGAGCGAGCCCGGCCAGGGCGTAGAACTCGCACTGCAGCGGGACGAGAATGCGGTCGGCCGCCGTCAGCGCATTGACTGTCAAGAGATTCAGAGAAGGCGGGCAATCGATCAGCACATCGTCAAAGGCGCCGATATGGCCACGCAACGCCTGCGTCAACAGAAACTCTCGGCGCGCACGCGAGCTCAACTCAATCTCCGCGGCGGCGAGGTCCGGCGACGCCGGCACCACCATCAACCCCGAAACCGCGCTCCCCACAATCGCCGCGCCGAGCTCGACCTCGCCCAGCAACAGCTCGTAGCTCGTCGCTGCAAATGCTTCCTCGACGCCCAGTCCGGTCGTGGCGTTGGCCTGAGGATCGAGATCGACGACCAGCACGCGCCGTCCCTGCGCGGCAAAAGCGGTGGCCAGATTGACCGCGGTGGTGGTCTTGCCGACCCCGCCTTTTTGGTTGGCGACAGCGACGATGCGTCCGCGCGAGCCTGCGTCGGCACGGGCCGCCGGTTCACTTTCGGCAAGGCTCACGGGGGGCCACCTGCTGCAACAAAAGGATGCATCCGCCGGGGTCGGCGCGACTTGGATATCGCGACACGGCCATTGTCCAGGCTTTGCCGGCCGTGGTCAATTCTTCCTCGGCGCGTGCGCCTTTGAGGAAGAGACACGTGGTTCCGGGGCCGATAAACCCCTTGCCGAGCGCCAGAAGCCGATCGAGCGGGGCGCAACCACGCGCGGTCAGCACATCGACCTCTTGCGCCGCCACCGCCTCGATTCGGCACCCGCGCACAATCGCCGAGGCGCCCGCCACTCGCGCCGCCTCGCGCAGGAACGCCGCCTTGCGACTGTCGGCCTCGATAAGCTCGACGCCGGGCACGCCGAGGATCGACAGCACGAGGCCGGGAAATCCGGCACCGCTGCCGAGATCGACAAGGCTCCGCGCTCCCTCCGGGATCATCGGCAGCAGCTGTGCGGAATCGAGGAAATGCCGGCGCCACAGATCATCGAGGGTGGTGCGGCCGACCAGGTTGATCCGCGTCGACCATGCGACCAGGAGCCTGGCATAGCTGTCGAGCCGATCCATTGTTTCACGTGAAACCCGCGTCTCCGCAGCAAAATCCTCGGGTCCGAGCAGAGCCACCCCGCTCACGCCGCTTCCGGTCGTCGCTTTACGTATTGCAGCAGCGCGACCAGCGCCGCCGGCGTCACACCGGCGATCCGCGCGGCGGCGCCGAGCGTTCCTGGCCGCGCCGCCGCCAGCTTACCCCGGACTTCGGCCGACAAGCCGCCGATTTCGGTGTAATCGAGCGCATCGGGCAGTGTCAGCGCCTCGTCACGCCGGAATGCGGCGATATCGCGCGCCTGACGGTCGAGATAGCCCGCATAGCGCGCGTCGATTTCGAGCTGCTCGGCAATATCGCGCGGAACAGTCGCCAACTCCGGCCAAACCTGCGCCAGCCGGGCGACGTCAATATCCGGGTGCGCAAGCAATTCCGCAGCCGAGCGCGGAACGCCGTCGGCGTTGACCGTGAGCCCGCGCCGCCCCAGCGCCGATGGGCTCGCCCGTAGCCGTCGCGCGAGGTCGCGCGCCTGCTGAAGCGCCGCGAGCTTGCGGGCAAACACCGTGGCGCGCGGCGCGCCGACCACCCCAACCCGCTTGCCGATCGGGGTCAGCCGCTGGTCGGCGTTGTCGGCGCGCAAGCTCAGCCGGTATTCGGCGCGCGACGTGAACATGCGGTACGGTTCGCTGGTGCCGCGCGTCACCAGATCGTCAATCAGCACACCGATATACGCATCGGCCCGGTCGAGAACCAGCGGCGACGCGCCGCCCGCCGCAAGCGCGGCATTGATGCCGGCCATGATCCCCTGCGCCGCGGCCTCCTCATAGCCGGTCGTACCGTTGATTTGCCCCGCAAGGTAGAGGCCCG
>JASHUW010000523.1 GCA_030039815.1 Alphaproteobacteria bacterium | reverse complement strand
GGGCGGCGGACCCGGCTGCCCGCCTCGCCCGACAAGGCGACGCTCGAATGCGTGCCGAACCCGCATCCCGGCGTGCTCTATGCGGTGCGGTTCACCTGCCCGGAATTCACCACGCTCTGTCCGCTGACCGGCCAGCCCGATTTCGCCCACATTGTCGTCGATTACGTGCCGCAGGATTTGCTCGTGGAAAGCAAGTCGTTGAAATTGTTTTTCGGTTCGTTTCGTAATCACGGCGCGTTCCACGAGGACTGTACGCTCACCATCGCCAGCCGGCTGATCGAAGCGATGGCGCCCAAGTGGCTGCGGATCGGCGGCTACTGGTATCCGCGCGGGGGCATGCCGATCGACGTGTTCTACCAGACCGGTGAGCCGCCGGACGGGCTTTATCTGCCCGATGCCGGCGTCGCGCCCTATCGCGGGCGGGGATAAATGGCCCGCCTTTCCTTTCGTCGCCCCCGCGAAAGTGAGGGCCTAGGGGCGAGCGAGGGAATGGTTGCCCTGAGTTCCCGCCTCCGCGGGAACGACGAAACAAAGGTTGCTTCGGCGGATATTCGGGAGGCGATCAGAACCGAGGCGTTGGCGCGCGGCTTCGACGCGGTCGGCTTTGCCGAAGCGCGGCTCGCCGATGGCGCGCGCGCCGACCTCGCCGAGTTCCTCGCGCGCGGCTATCACGGCGAGATGGGATGGCTCGCGGCGCGCGCGGAGCAACGCGGCGACCCGCGAGAATTGTGGGCCGAGGCGCGCAGCGTCATCGTGCTTGGGATGAATTACGGCTGCGAGGTCGCGGACGTTGGGCCTAACGCGGGAAACATCTCGATTTATGCGCGCGGCCGCGACTATCACGACACGGTTAAGAAGCGGCTGAAGGCGCTGGCGCGTTGGATCGCCGAAAGATGGCCGGGCGAGCTGAAAGTGTTCGTCGACACCGCGCCGGTCATGGAAAAGCCGCTGGCGCAGCAGGCCGGGATCGGCTGGCAGGGCAAGCACACCAATCTGGTGTCGCGCGAGTTCGGCTCGTGGCTGTTCCTCGGCGAAATCTATCTGAGCCTCGGGCTTGAGGCCGACGCGCCGGAGGGCGACCATTGCGGCACCTGCCGCAATTGCCTCGATGCCTGCCCGACCAACGCGTTCCCGGCGCCCTATCGGCTCGACGCGCGGCGTTGCATCTCCTACCTGACCATCGAGCACAAGGGGGTGATCGACCCCGAGCTGCGGCCGCTGATCGGCAATCGCATCTACGGCTGCGACGACTGCCTAGCGGTCTGCCCGTGGAACAAATACGCGCGAGCGACCGCGGAGCCGGATTTCCTGCCGCGCGCCGAATTGGACGCGCCGCGCCTGGCCGAGCTTGCTGGCCTCGACGAAACGGCGTTCCGGCGAATGTTCGCCGGCACCGCGATCAAGCGAATCGGCCGCGACCGTTTCGTGCGCAACGTGCTGATCGCGATCGGCAACAGTGGCGAATCGAGCCTGCTCGCGACGGCGCACGAACGCCTCGATGATGCCTCACCCGTTGTCAGGGAAATGGCCGCCTGGGCCTGCTCGCGCCTCGCCGGGCCTTCGGGCGTTACACCGCGGGGCTGAGCGCGGAGCCGGAGGGGCCGCCTTTTTTCACCTTGCCGCCCTCGATCTCGATGTTGATCTCGAGCGTGGAGGTACCGCCGGACGCACCGAGCGTCACGCGGATGCCGTCCTCGCTGATCTCGACATAGCGGCCGACGACCGCCAGCAATTCCTTCTGCAGGGTCGGCAGGAAATCGGGCGCTCGGTTGCTTGCCCGCTCATGGGCGAGCACGATCTTGAGGCGTTCCTTGGCGACCTGAGCGCTGGTTCGCTTTGGCTGAAACAGTGCGCGGAAGAACCCCATCACGCCCTACACCCTACCAAAGAGTGCCCGGAAGAAGCTGCGCCGCTGGGGCGTGACGAAGCGCATCTCGCGCTGCTCGCCCAGGAACCGCGCCACCGCATCGAGATAGGCCCGGCCCGCCGGGCTTTCCTCGTCGAATACTACGGGGGTTCCCGTGTTCGACGCCCGCAACACCGATTCCGACTCGGGGATCACCCCCAGAAGCGGGATCGACAAAATCTCCTTGACGTCGTCAACCGCCAGCATCTCGCCCTTGGCGACGCGAACCGGGTCGTAGCGGGTCAGCAGCAGGTGGACATCGACCGCCGGCTCGTTGCGCTCGGCGCGACGCGATTTGGAAGCGAGGATGCCGATGATTCGGTCGCTGTCGCGCACCGAGGAGACTTCCGGGTTGGTGACGATGATCGCGCTGTCGGCGAAATAGAGCGCGGTGATCGCCCCATGCTCGATGCCGGCGGGGCTGTCGCAGATGATGTATTCGAATTGCTGCTTCAGCTCCTCCATGACCCGCTCGACGCCCTCGCGCTTCAGCGCGTTCTTGTCGCGCGTCTGCGAGGTCGGGAAGATGAACAGGTTGTCGTGGCGCTTGTCCTTGATGAGCGCCTGGTTGAGGTTGGCGTCGCCGTTGATCACATTGATGAAATCGAACACGACGCGGCGCTCGCACCCCATCACCAGGTCAAGGTTCCTCAGGCCGACGTCGAAATCGATCACGACGGTCTTGTGGCCGCGCAGCGCCAAACCCGCGGCGAACGCGGCGGAGGTCGTCGTCTTGCCGACGCCGCCCTTGCCCGACGTGACCACAATTACCTTCGCCAACCTGGCCTCCCCTCTGGCCCTTTACGCACGTTCAGCGATTTTTGTTCCCCTGCAAGTTTGGCAACCTCGCTTTCGGCCCCATCCCCTCGCTGCAAAGATGAGCGTCAATTCCTTGTAATGGTCAACTGGTCATCGACAAGAGCGATCTGCACCGGCGTCGATTGCATGCCGGGCGGCAGCTGCTCGCTGACGAGATAGCGCCCGGCGATGCTGACGAGCTCGGCTTCGAGGCGCGTGCAGAAGATCCGCGCCGCCGTGTCGCCGCTGGCGCCGGCGAGCGCCCGGCCGCGCAGCGCGCCGTAAACATGAATGTTGCCGTCGGCGACAAGCTCGGCGCCTGGGCTGACCGCGGCGGTGACGATGAGGTCGCTGCCGCGCGCATAGATTTGCGTTCCCGAGCGCACCGGTTCGGTAACGAGCCGCGTCTTGGGCAGCGGCGGCGTGTTGCGCTCGGCCCGCGCCTGCCCGCCGCCCGAGGTCGGCGCGAAGCTCGCCAGCCCGGCTTCGGTCGCCGCTTCCAGCTGCGCCGGCTGCGCGTTCTGCACGCCGACCAGCGTCAGGGTCAGCTCGCGCAGCTTTCCCTTCACCGTCTCGAACTCGCTCGCCTCGGTCAGGTTCTCGACACCGCGCAGATCGAGCACCACCGGCGCGTTCTGAAAGAACCGCGGGCTGCGCGCGATCTGCCGCGCCAGCTCGTGCTCGAAGGCGTCGTCGCGCAGCGATGCGGCGCGGACCACCATCACGGTGAACAGCGCACCCTGCACGACATTGCCCGCAGCCATCCGCTCCCCTCTTATCCGATCGCGGCCATGACGAGGCCCATGAAGCGGTCCATCGCCGCCGGATCGGTCCAGCGCACAACCGCGACCAGATCGTGCTCGGGATCAACCCAGGTCTGGTTGCCGCCGGCGCCCGAGGCATAATAGCTGCCGGCAGGCGCGCTCGGATAGCGTCGCCGCTCGGTGTTGAGCCACCACAGATATCCGTAGATCGGAAACAGGTCGCACGGCACGCGGCTGCGCCTGATCCATTCCTCGGAGAGGATGCGTTTCTCGCCCCACACCCCGCTGCGCTGCATCAACAGGCCGATACGCGCCTGATCGCGGGCGTGAATGAAGACGCCGCCACCCCAGTGCGAGCCGCCGGCGACCGACTCGACCGCCCGGCCCGCGACCGTGACCGTCGAGTTGCGGTAGCCGCGCCACTCCCAGTCGCGCGATGCGCCGATCGGGTCCATCACCAGCTCGCGGAAGACCTCGGGCAGTGGGCGTTTCCAGAGCCGGAGCAGCGCGAGGCTCAGCCGGTTGATGCGCACGTCGTTGTATTCCCAGTAGCCGCCCGGTTCGGCGAGGTCGCGATGCGTGCCTTTTTTCGCCGTGCCTGTCTGGCCGCCGACCCGCCGGTTGCGGTCGATCAGATCGGGTTTGTCCCACAGCGTCCCTTCCCATTCGGAGGTCTGCTGGAGCAGATGGTGCCAGGTGATCTTGTCGTTGTGCGGCGGGGCGAAGCCGTCGTCGTCGCCCCAATCGACTCCCGGGGTGCGGCACACCGGCTCGTGCACGTCGCGAATGAGCCCGCGGTCAAAAGCCAGACCCGCAAGGATCGACAAATAGCTCTTGGCGACGCTGAAGGTCTGGTCGATCTGCCGCGTGTTGCCCCATTCCGCGACGATATGTCCGCCCTTGAGGATAAGGCCATTCGGCCCGCCGCGCGGCCGCACCGGTCCCAGCACCGCATTCCACGGCGGCTCCTCATCAAACTGACGCGGAATTTCCGTCGCCAGGTCGCGGCTCCATTTGGTCTCGTTCTCTGCGGCGAAGCTGGCGGCGGCGTCATAAACGGACGAGCGGCGCTCCTCCCAGACGGCAGGCTCGGCAGGCGGTACATAACTCATGAATAACGGCTCCTTCGGACGAGTCTTGACTTTACGGGAACGCGGCACGAAGTCGTACCCCGGCCGCCGCGATTCGCGATGCGGCGGGAAACCTGCTATAAAGAGTGCTCTTTGACTGCCGGGGTCGTGCGATGGGTTCGATGAGTTTAGTGCATTGGCTGGTTGTCCTGGCCATTGTCCTGGTGTTGTTCGGCGCCGGCAAGCTGCCCCGGGTGATGGGCGATTTCGCGAAGGGCATCAAGGCTTTCAAAGCTGGCATGGCGGAAGAAGAGCCGCCGGCCGCCAACCCGCCGCCGCCCCAGGCGCAGGTCATTCCGCCGACCACGGCGGCGACCAACCCAAACTCGCCGGCCGCGACCGTCACCGAACGCCCGCACGAACACGCCTGACAGGCGGCTCCCTGATCTGAGCCCCGTGCCGCGAGGGCGGCACGGCGATTGCTGCGCTGGTCAGTCGCACCCGCACAGGCTATGTGATGCGGGAGATAACAGCGGGTTGATCGTTCATGCAGCGCTTTGAGGGCACCGAAACTTACGTCGCGACCCAGGATTTGCAGGTCGCGGTCAATGCCGCGATCGCGCTCGAGCGGCCGCTGCTCGTCAAGGGCGAGCCGGGCACCGGCAAGACCATCCTCGCGCATGAGGTGGCGAAGGGACTGGAACGCGAGCTCATCACCTGGCATATCAAATCGACGACCAAGGCGCAGCAGGGCCTTTACGAATACGACGCCGTCTCGCGGCTGCGCGACGGCCAGCTCGGCGACGAGCGGGTGCACGACATCGCCAATTACATCAAGCCCGGCAAATTGTGGGACGCGTTCGACGCCGACACCGCGCCGGTGCTGCTGATCGACGAGATCGACAAGGCCGATATCGAATTCCCCAACGACCTGCTGCTCGAACTCGACCGCATGGAGTTCTTTGTCTACGAGCTCAAGAAGACCATCGTCGCCCGGCAGCGGCCCATCGTGATGATCACCTCGAACAACGAAAAGGAGTTGCCCGACGCGTTCCTGCGCCGCTGCTTTTTCCACTACATCCGCTTCCCTGACCGCGAGACCATGGAAAAGATCGTCGAGGTGCATTTCCCGGGGCTGAAGCAGGAGCTCGTGCAGGAGGCGCTGACCATCTTCTTCGACGTGCGCGAGGTGCCGGGGCTGAAGAAAAAGCCGTCGACCTCGGAGCTACTCGACTGGCTCAAGCTGCTTCTTGTCGAGGATATCGACGCGGACACCCTGCGCCAGCGCGACCCAAAGAAGCTGATCCCGCCCCTGCACGGCGCGCTGTTGAAAAACGAGCAGGATGTGCACCTCTTCGAGCGCCTGGCGTTCCTCAACCGGCGAGAAAGCAGGTGAGCATGCCGGACGATCTCAAAACTCAAGAGACCAGCGCGGCAGAGACCGACGAGCTGTTCGAGATGGCGAACCTCTATCCGCGCACCACTGGGTTGCCGATGACGGTGTGGGTCGGCCCGCGCGGCAATGCGCGCCACGACGTGCGGGTCAAGATCAACATGACCCACGGCAACCAGATGAACATCGACAACACCGCGGTGATGGGTGTGCGTCCTTCCCCCCACCTCATCGCCGGTCAGTTATCATCCGACGACGAACGGGCGGTTGCAGCTTGGGTCACCCTGAACGAGGCGGCAATCATCGCGTACTGGGATGGCGACATCGATACCGTCCAACTGGCCGGCCTGTTGAAGCCGCTGCCTTGAGTGTAGAAGCGTGTTCACTACCTTCTTCCTCGAATTGCGCGCGGCGAAGGTACCGACGAGCCTGCGCGAGTACCTCACCCTGATGGAGGCGATGCGGGAAGGCGTCGCGGCGTTCGACATCGACGATTTCTACTTCCTGTCGCGCGCGACCCTGGTCAAGGACGAGCGCTATCTCGACCGCTTCGACCGCGTCTTCGGGCAATGCTTCAAGGGGCTCGAAACCCCGACCGACCCGATGACCGAACTGCCCGAGGAATGGCTGCGCAAGCTCGCCGAGCGCTACTTGACCGAGGAGGAAAAAGCGCAGATCGAGGCGATGGGCGGCTGGGAAAAGCTAATGGAGACGCTGCGCCAGCGCCTTGCCGAACAGAAGGGCCGGCATCAGGGCGGCAGCAAATGGATCGGCACCGCCGGCACCTCGCCGTTTGGCGCGCATGGCTACAACCCGGAAGGGGTGCGCATCGGCCAGCACGAGGGCAAGAACCGCCGCGCGGTCAAAATTTGGGACCGGCGCGAGTTCCGCAATCTCGACGACACGATCGAACTCGGCACCCGCAACATCAAGATCGCGCTGCGCCGGCTGCGCCAGTTCGCGCGCGAGGGCGCCGACCTCGAGCTCGACCTGCCCGACACGATCAAATCGACCGCCAACAATGCCGGCTGGCTCGACTTGAAGCTCGTGCCGGAGCGGCACAACGCGGTGAAGCTCCTCCTGTTCCTCGATGTCGGCGGGTCGATGGAGGACCATGTCCGGGTCTGCGAGGAGCTGTTCTCGGCGGCGCGCGGCGAATTCAAGAACCTTGTGCATTTCTATTTCCACAACTGCCTCTACGAGAGCGTGTGGAAGGACTCGCGCCGCCGCCATGTCGAGCAGATCCCGACCATGGACATCTTGCGTACCTACGACCCCAACTACAAGGTCGTAATGGTCGGCGACGCCAGCATGAGCCCATACGAGATTGACCGGCCGGGCGGCAGCGTCGAGCGCTGGAACGATGAGGCGGGCGCGGTGTGGATGCGCCGCTTGCTCGACCACTACCCGCAGGCGG
>JASHUW010000522.1 GCA_030039815.1 Alphaproteobacteria bacterium | reverse complement strand
GCGGTTGCATGAACCGGGTATCGCTTCAAGACCGCGCTCATCGTCACGAAATCGCTGCCGAGCCCACGGGTCAGGTGGCTCTCGTCCCATTCGGTGCAGAACACCTTCAAGAAGCCGAACTCGCCTTCGATGACCGTGCGCGGCGCCTCGAAGCCGCCAGCGGCGAGGCTCGCCGCCATGACCCCGGCCTCCGACGCGCGGCCGAGATGCAGCCGCTTCACCATGCCGCCGTCACCGCGCGCGAATTCGAGGAGGCCGCCGGCGAGCGAGCCGGCGATGCCGAGCGCGTTGGTCATGGCCTTATCGTCGAGGCCGAGCAGCAGCCCGCACGCTACCGCCGCGCCGAACGGCCCGGTCGTCCCCGGCGCGTGAAAGCCGCGCGCCTCGTTGGTGTGGCCGGTGGCGCGGCCGATGCGGATCATCACCTCGTTGCCGGCAACGACGGCGGCGATGAGCGCCTTGCCCGAGGCGCCGATTTGCTGCGCGACGGCGAGCGCCGGCGGCAGCACCGTCGCGCCGGGATGCGCGCCGGCGCCCGGCCGGGTCAGGCTGTCGAGCTCGAAGGAATGGCCGAGCGCGCCGTTGGCGAGCGCCGCCGCCGGCGCCTGCACGCTGGTGCCGCGGCCGAGGATTTTGCTGCGGCCGCCGGGGCCGGTGCGCTCGGCATAATCGATGACGATACGGCTCCACGGCATCTCGGCGCCGCAAATGCACGCCGCGACCGTATCGGCGATGATGTCCTTCGCCTTGGCGACGACGGCCGCGGGCAAACCCTCATAGCGCAGCCCGGCGGCGTAGCGGGCGAGGGTCACGGTTTCGTGCGACATGGGTCACTTCCCGGTCGGAAAATACTCGCTGACCGGTTTATAGGGCTGGGGCAGGAAAATCTCATAGGGGATGTAGCCGGCGATGCCCTCGCCACTGATTTGCAGCAGCGTCGAGCCGTTCCTCATCAGCACGGCATCGACCACCCGGAAGCGACCGGCCGCCACTCTCGAACAATCGGGCGCATGCGGCAGCGAAGGAAAACTCGAATGCGGGCCCAAGACGGCGTCGTTCTGGTCGGCGCAGACCTTGGCGGGCATGACAAAAACGTATTCCTTGCCGCGCATCGCCTGCGCCGCCTGCCATGACTGGGCGTGAAGGTTATCCATGTCGGCATTGCCGGTGTTGAGCGGGTCACGGGCACACCCGGCAAGGACGACGACAAAGAGCGCGGCGACCACCGCTCTGCTGGCGGCCGGGATGATCTCGGCACGGCCGCCATCGAAGCGCATCGGATTCCTGGGCATCGCTCTCTCCCAAACACGCAACGATACCCATTCTTCGCTTCCCGGCGAAAGCCGGGACCCACTCTTCCACTAAGCCTTACGTTTATTGGCGCGCATCGGCGCCTGAACCGTCTCGGCGAAGCCCCGCCCTTGCACTACGATGGGTCCCGACTTTTGTCGGGAAGCGGAGAGAACGGCATGGACATCGCCCAGGGGGATATACCCCAGCGGGACATCATCGTAGTCGGCGCCGGCAACGCGGCGACCTGCGCGGCGCTCAGCGCCCGGGAAAACGGCGCCTCGGTGCTGATGCTGGAGATCGCGCCCGAGCCGTATGCTTGCGGCAACTCGGCCTTTACCGGCGGCGCGTTCCGCGTCGTCTATCACGGGTTTGACGACCTCGCGCAGCTGATCCCCGACATGGGCGACCACGATCGCGGCAATGTCGATGTCGGCACCTACACCGAGGAGCAGTATTACGACGATGTCGGCCGCCTCACCGAATGGCGCTCCGACCCCGACCTCACCGAAATCCTCATCACCCGCAGCTTCGAGACCGGACGCTGGATGCGCGAAAAGGGCGTGCGGTTCCAGCTCGGGCTCGGCCGCCAGGCGTTCAAGGTCGACGGCAAGTTCAAGTTCTGGGGCGGGCTCGCCTGTCATATCTGGGGCGGCGGCAAGGAACTGATGAAGGCGCTGCACGCGCGCCGCGCGCGCGAGGGCATCGATGTCCTCTACGAGACCCCCGCCCTCGCCCTCCTGCAAGGCGACAATGGCGTCGCCGGGGTGCGGGTGCGCCACCAGGGCCGGCAGATCGACCTCCGCTCAAAGGCGGTGATCCTCGCCTGCGGCGGGTTCGAGGCCAATGCCGAGATGCGCGCCCGCTATCTCGGCCCCAACTGGGATTTGGCCAAGGTGCGCGGCACCAAATACAACACCGGCCAGGGGCTCAAGATGGCGCTCGACATCGGCGCCGCGCCGGCCGGGCACTGGTCGGGCTGCCACTCGGTGCAGTGGGACCTCAACGCGCCGCCGGTCGGCGATCTCGATGTCGGCGACCGCTTCCAGAAGCACGGCTACCCGTTCGGCATCGTCGTCAATGCGCGCGGCGAACGCTTTATCGACGAGGGGCTCGATTTCCACTCCTACACCTACGCCCGATACGGCGCCGAGGTGATGAACCAGCCGGGTCTCTTCGCCTGGCAGATCTTCGACCAGAAGACCCTGCACCTGTTGCGCGACGAATACCGCATCCCGCGCTGCACCAAGGAAAAGGCCGATACCTGGGAGGAACTCGCCGGCAAGCTCGACGGCGTCGACGCACGCGGCTTCCTCGACACGATCCGCGCGTTCAACGCCGCGCCGCGCCCGGACGTCAAGTTCAACCCCAACATCCATGACGGGCTGCGCACCAGCGGCCTGGCGATCGACAAGACCAACTGGGCGCAAAAGCTCGATCAGCCGCCCTATGAGGCCTATGGCGTGACCTCGGGCGTCACCTTCACCTTTGGCGGGCTCAAGGTGTCGAACGACACCGAGGTGCAGGACGCCGCCGGCACGGCCATCCCCGGCCTTTTCGCCGCCGGCGAGATCATCGGCGGCCTCTACTACCACAACTACGCCAGCGGCACCGGCCTCATGGCCGGCGCGGTCTTCGGCAAGATCGCGGGAAGAAGCGCGGCGGGGTATGTGGCCAGCGGAGTACGATAGTCAGAATCGGGCTTCGTACTTTCGAAGAACGCGCGTCAGTACTGCGCCGTAATCCAGTTGAGTTTGGCTCTGGTTCTGCCAAGAAAACAGATACGGCGGTTCATTCCTTGCTTGGAAACGGAGCACGAGGAACTCGTCAAAGGCTGGAGCCGCCTTGGTTATCAATCGT
>JASHUW010000521.1 GCA_030039815.1 Alphaproteobacteria bacterium | reverse complement strand
GGTGCTCGAATCCGGCGGCGGCGGGGGGTGGGGTGACTCGGAGAAACGGACAGCGGCCGATCGCGCGCGGGACGCCGAAGAAGGTTTCGTTAGCTGATGTACCGCATCGGCATCGATGTCGGCGGCACCTTCACCGACCTCGTCGCGATCGATCCCAGCGGCGAAGCGACGCTCGCCAAGGTGCCGTCGACGCCGGAAGACCCGTCGCTCGGCGTCATCGCGGGGATCGGTGCGCTCGCCGCGAAGCTGGGATTGGACCCCGCCGGCTTGCTCGCGGCGACCGAGCGCATCGTCCACGGCACCACGGTCGCGACCAACGCGCTGCTGGAATTGAAGGGCGCACGCACCGGCTTGTTGACCACCGAGGGTCATCGCGACGTCATCGAGATGCGCGAGGGGCTCAAGGACGACCGCTACAATCTGCGCCTGCCGCCACCCGAGCAGCTCGTGCCACGGCATCTGCGGCTCGGCGTGCGCGAGCGGCTGCGCCCGGACGGGCGGATCGAGACGCCGCTCGATCTGGGTTCACTTCATGAAGCTATCAATATCTTGTGCCAAGCGCGAGTCGAAGCCGTGGCCGTCTGCTATTTCCATGCCTGGCGCGACCCGGCGCACGAGCGGCGGACGGCGGAAATCCTCAGCGCGGCGTTGCCCGATGCCTATGTCTCGCTGTCGTCAGCAGTGCTGCCGCAGATCAAGGAGTTCGAGCGGGTCTCGACGACGATCGTCAATGCCTATGTCGGGCCGGTGCTGGCCCGTTATCTGGCGCGACTCGAGGCGCGGCTGGCGGAAATCGGATATCGCGGTCCGACATTGATCATTCAGTCGCATGGTGGGGTCGCGCCGATCGCCGAGGCCGGGCGGCTCGCCGCGGGCGCGGTACTGTCCGGACCGGCCGGCGGTGTCGCCGGCAGTGTCCATGCCGCGAAGCTGGCCGGCGCGCCCAATCTGATCCCGTTCGACATGGGCGGCACCAGCACCGACATCTGTCTCGTGGTCGAGGGCGAGGCGGCACAGGTCATGGACCGCAAGATCGGCGGTCACCGCATTGCGCTCGGCAGCCTCGACATCGCCAGCATCGGCGCCGGGGGCGGCTCGATCGCGACGGTCGATGCTGGCGGCATCCTGCATGTCGGGCCGGAAAGCGCCGGCGCGATGCCGGGCCCCGCCTGCTATGGGAATGGCGGCACGGCGGCGACCGTGACCGACGCCAACCTCGTGCTGGGCTATCTCGATCCCGCCCGATTTCTCGGCGGTGAGCGGCGGCTCGACAAGGCTGCGGCCGAGCACGCGGTCGATCGGATCGCCGCAGCGCTCGGCGTCACGCGCCTGCAAGCGGCGCACGGCATCCACCGCATCGTCAACACCAACATGGCCGAAGGGGTACGGCTGGTGTCGGTGCGGCGCGGCGTCGATCCGCGGCGCTTCGCGCTGTTCGCATTTGGCGGCGCCGCCGGGCTGCACGCCACCGACATCGCGCGTCAGCTGCAATTGCGCAAGGTCATCGTGCCGCGCGTCGCCGCGGTGCTGTCGGCCTGGGGCATGCTGGCGACCGATCTGCGCTTCGAGGTGTCGCAAAGCCATATCGGCGATACGCGGGCGCTCGACGGCGGCGCGGTGAAGGCGCTGTTCGCGGATATGGAGGCCGAGGGCCTGGCACGGCTGCGCGCCTCGTTCGCGGGACCGACGCGCACCGGCCGCGCCGTCGACATGCGCTACGGCGAGCAGGTGTTCGAGATCACGGTGCCGCTCGACGACGTGGATTGGTCGGCGACCGACCCGCTGCCGCAAATCGTCGAGCGCTTTCACCGTCGGCACGAAGCGCTCTACACCTATGCGATGCCGGAGCAGGAAAGCGTGCTGGTCAATGCCCGCGTCACGGTCGCCGGCATCCTCGACGAACTGCCGCGCGAGCCGCGCCTGCCCGACGCGCCGCCCGCGCCGCCCGTCGGCACGCGCGCAATCTATCTCGATGGCGGGTCTGTCGAGGCGCCGGTCTACGATTTCGGCGCGCTGTCACCGAGCCAGCGCATCGCCGGCCCGGCGGTAGTCGAATCGGCGATGACGACCGTGCTATTGCGGCCGGAGGATGGGGCGGTGGTGACGGCGCTGGGGTGGCTGGAGATTACGATCGGTTAGCGTCGGCCGTCGGTCGCCAGGAGATGTAGCGACGGATCCACCGGTAAGATTCGCGCAGTCGACCGGGGGGACTGGTGTTCGCTTGTGCTGCGCATTGTTGCCCTTTTCAACCGACCCAATACGCATTATTTAACGATGATTAATGTTGGCTTTGGCTGGTTGGTGGATGAAGCCGGTCGAGCCGGTCTCTTGTGCTGATCCGCAACCTCGGTCGCGATAAGGACGCAACCGCTTATGGTCAGAATCCTGGGAACCTGTGCCGCCCTGGCGCTGATCATCCTAATGGCGTTTCCCTTCGCCCGCGATGCCTACCACCGGTACGAGGTCGCACAGCGATTAAAGCCGCTGATGAACGAGCAAGATCAGGCGGCCTTTCGCGACTGGAACGGTGACGCGGTGTCGTTCGGCCGTTCCTTGTACGAACGCTGCGAGCTGATCAACGGGAAGAACTCGACGTCTTGCGAGGCATACAAATCGGCTATTCAATAGCCTCGCCCTCGCATCGCAGCGCCGCCACCACCAACAGCGCATCGCGCAGTGCGGCAGGGTCGTGCGTGCGGATGAAGTCCGCGCCCTTGGCCGCCGCGTAAAGCTCGGCCGCCAGCGTCGCCGCACCGCGTTCGGCGGGAGCGGACCGGCCGGTGACCGCGCCGAGAAACGATTTGCGCGACACCGAGACCATCACCGGCAGTGCGAATTCGCGCTTGAGCCGATCGAGCCGTGCAAGCACGCGCAGCGACGTCGCCGCCGCGCTGCCGAGGAAGAACCCCATGCCCGGATCGAGGATCATTCGCTCTCGCGCGATCCCTGCCGCTTCGAGCGCGGCGATGCGCGTGGCGAAAAATTTCGCGATGCGCGGCCAGATGTCGGCCGCCGGCACATCGATCGTTTGCGCGCGCCCGCGGCCATGGACGGCGTGCATCACAACCAGCCGGCAATCCGACGCGGCAAGCTCCGAATAGAGCGCCGGATCGGGAAAACCTTCGATATCGTTGAGAAAATCAACCCCCGCGGCGAGCGCGAAGCGTTGCGTTTCGAGCGTGAAACTGTCGACGGATATCGCGATTCCGGCTTTTTTCAGCGCGCCGATGACTGGCGCGAGGCGGCGGATCTCTTCCTCAGGCCCGACTGGCTTGGCGGCGACGTTGCTGGCAGCGGCGCCGAGATCGACCACATCCGCGCCTTCCGCCGCCAGCCGCCGCGCCGCGGCAATCGCGGCCGCGGGGTCG
>JASHUW010000520.1 GCA_030039815.1 Alphaproteobacteria bacterium | reverse complement strand
GGGTCGGTCAGCGTCGCTTCCGGCAGCCCCGATATCGGCGGCTCGCGCGCCTCGATGGCGATGATGGCGGCCGAGACGCTCGGCATCTCGCTCGACCGGGTAAAGCCGATCGTCGCCGACACCGCCTCGATCGGGTTCACCCATGTGACCGGCGGCAGCCGGGTCACCTTCGCGACCGGCATGGCGACCGTGCAGGCCGCCGAGAAGGTCATCGAGCAGCTGAAGGGCCGCGCCGCGATCCTCTGGGACATCAGCCCCGAGGCGATCGACTGGAAGGACGGCAAGGCCTATCCCGCCGGCCCCAACGCCGGCAGCTTCGAACCGCTATCGCTGGCCGAGCTGGCGCTGAAGGCGGCGCGCACCGGCGGGCCGATCGGTGCCGAGGTGTCGGTCAACGCCCAGGGCGCCGGCCCGGCTTTCGCGACTCATGTCTGCGATGTCGAGGTCGATCCCGAGACCGGCCACGTCAAGGTGCTGCGCTACACCGCGACGCAGGATGTCGGCCGCGCGATCCATCCCGCCTATGTCGAAGGCCAAATCCAGGGCGGCGTGACCCAGGGCATCGGCTGGGCGCTCAGCGAGGAATACATCTACGACAAGCAGGGGCGGATGGATAATCCCGGCTTCCTCGACTATCGCTGCCCGGTCGCCAGCGACATGCCGATGATCGACGCGGTGCTGGTCGAGGTGCCGAACCCGCGCCATCCCTATGGCGTGCGCGGCGTCGGCGAGGTGCCGATCGTGCCGCCGATGGCGGCGGTCGCCAACGCGATCGCCGACGCCACCGGCCGCCGCCTGCGCGACCTACCGATGTCGCCGCCCAAGGTACTGGCGGCGCTCGACGAGATCGACCCCGAGCCGCAGCGCCTCGCCGCGGAGTAGCGCCGCCCGATTAGCGCGAACGGCGGGCGTCCGCGAGGTAGCGCCTGACGATATGGCGGGGCACGTGGGCGACCGCGTCCGGCTCGTGGATCGGCTTTTCGACAATCGGTTCGCCGCAGGGACGCTGCTGGCACTCGCGGCGCAATTCCTCCATCCGCAGACGGATCGCCTTGTAATCGTCGGCGGCGCGAACGCGGCTCATCGGCTCTCCTTCAGGCGAAATGCGGCATCACCTCGGACGCCATCAGTTCGTGGGTTTCGAGGTCGTTGCGATAATCGCTGTTGATCAGCAGATCGACGCCGACATCCTGGTAACGGCCGATAAGATCGACGGCCTCGGACACCGTGCCAACAAAGCCGCGCAGCGGGCCGCGCGCCGACAGGCGCTCGCGTTTCGCGGCGACCGCGGCGGCGTCGAGCGCCAAGAGCCAGCTGTTGTTGTGGGTCTTCTCGATCGTGCCGTAATCGCGCCCCACCGTGTCGCAATGGCGGCGCAGCACCTCGAATTTGTGCCGCACCGCCTCGACATCACCGCCGACATTGCAGAGGTCGCCGAGCCGCGCCACCGCGCGCAAGGTCAGCTGCTCGCCGCCGCCGGCGATCATCACCGGCGGGCGCGGCTTCTGGAGGGGCTTGGGTTCGAGGATCGCGTCCTCGACATGAAAATAGCGGCCGTGAAAGGTCGCGCGGGGTTCGGTCCACATCGCCAGGATCAGCCGCACCGCCTCTTCCATCTGGCGGATGCGGGTCGCCGGCCGATCGGGAAACTCATAGCCGTATTGCCGGTATTCGGTCTCGAAATAGCCGGCGCCGATGCCGAGGGTCAGCCGGCCGCCGCTGATCTGATCGACCCCGGCGGCGATCTTGGCGAGAAGCGCCGGGTTGCGGTAGCCGACCGAGGTCGCGAGCGTCGCGAGGCGGATGCGACTGGTGACGGCGGCGAGCGCCGACAGCGCCGTCCAGCCTTCGATGAACGGCTCGTCGGTCGCGCCGACGCCGGGTATCTGGATCAGGTGGTCCATCACCGAAAGCCACACAAAGCCGTGGTTCTCGGCCCACTGCGCCTTTGCCTTGAGGGCGTCGAACGCTCCGGCCGGCTCGCTGCCGTAGACCCAGGACGGGTTGTGAATGCCGAATTTCATCGGGAACCTCCGGCGAGGAGAGCGGGGCGGCTGAGACTCAGCCGCCCCAATCTGACCCCGTCAGGCGGTCTTGATCCAGACCGCTTTGACGTTGAGGTACTCTTCCATCTGCTGAATACCAGATTCACGGCCATAGCCGCTCATCTTGTAGCCGCCGAACGGCACCGCCGGGTCCATCGCCTGATAGCAGTTGATCCACACCGAGCCGGCGCGCAGCCCTTTCGCGAGGCGATGCGCCTTCGACACGTCGCGGGTCCACACGCCGCTGCCCAGGCCGAACTGGGTCGAGTTGCCGCGCTGGATCACCTCCTCGACATCGGTGAAGGGGATCGCCGAGATCACCGGGCCGAAGATCTCCTCCTGCGCGATGCGCATGTTGTCGTTGACATCGGCGAACACGGTCGGCGGCACGAAATAACCCTTGGCAAACGCGCCTTCGGTCAGCGCCGCACCGCCTGTCAGCGGACGCGCGCCTTCCTGTCGGCCGGTCGAGAGATAGCCGGTGACGCGCTCGTATTGCTGCTCGGAGACCAGCGGGCCGATCTGGGTGTCGGGGTCGAGCCCGTTGCCGACCTTGAGCGCCTTGCCGAAATCAGCGACCCGGCCGACAAACTCGTCGTAGATCTTGCGCTCGACAAAGAGCCGCGTGCCGGCGCTGCAGATCTGGCCGGAATTGGCGAACACCGCCATGCCGGCGCCGGGCACAGCGGTTTCGAGATCGGCGTCGGCGAACACGATGTCCGGCGACTTGCCGCCCAATTCGAGCGACACGCGCTTCAGATTGCCGGCCGAGGCGCGGATGATCGACTGGCCGGTGAAGTGCGAGCCGGTGAACGCGACCTTGTCGACATCGGGGTGCTCGGCGAGCGCGGCGCCGGCGGTCTCGCCGTAGCCGGGTACGATGTTGACCACGCCCGGCGGCACGCCGGCATCCATGAGGATTTCGCCGAGCCGCAGCGGCGTGAGCGGCGCCTCCTCGGCGGGCTTCAGCACGACCGTGCAGCCCGTCGCCAGCGCCGGGCCGATCTTCCACACGCAGGCGCCGAGCGGCCCGTTCCACGGGATGATCGCACCGAC
>JASHUW010000519.1 GCA_030039815.1 Alphaproteobacteria bacterium | reverse complement strand
GGACGTTGGGTCATTGACCCCCATCCCTACCTTCCCCCGCTTGCGGGGGAAGGGGCGCGCTGGAGCACTTGCAACCGCTACTCCCTCGCCCGCAAGCGGGGGAGCGTTGGGGTGGGGGTGGAAGATCGGGCGGTCTACTCATAATCCGGCCGGCGCTTCTCGCGGAAGGCGGCGATGCCCTCGGCGAAATCGGCGCTGGCGCGCACGCTATCGCCCAATTCCTGCTCCAGCGCCTCGCGGCTCCGCACATGTTCGGCGGCCGTCGCGCTGACCTGGCGTTTCACGGCTTGCACCGCCGCGGGGCTGTTGGCGGCGATCGTCTCCGCCGTCCCGATCGCCCAGTCCATTAGCTTGTCTGCCGGCACCACCCGGTTCACCAACCCCAGCGCGACGGCATCCTCGGCGCTGATCAGCCGTGCGGTGAGCAGCAAGTCCATCGCGTGTACATAGCCGATCTGCTGGATCAGCTTGGTGGTCGAGCCGCCGAACGGATAGATCGACCATTTGACCTCGGTGAGGCCGAACCGCGCGTTCGGCGCAGCGCCGCGGATGTCGCTCGCCAACATCAGTTCGAGCCCGCCGCCGATACAGTCGCCGTTGACTGCGGCGATGATCGGCTTCGAATACGCGTCGGTCTTTAGCAGCGCGTGGTTGACCATGCGCGCCGTCTCCTCGCCAGCCGACAGGTCGCCGCTGATATCGGCGCCGACCGTGAAGGCGCGCGCGCCGGCGCCGGTGAGAATGATGCAGCGGCAGGCGTCGCGCTCCAGCTCGTCCCACAGCCGGCCGAGCTCGGCGAGCATTTGCCGCGTCATCGCGTTGAGGCGCGGCTGGTTGTCGATCGTGACGATCGCGACGTGTCGACCATGGCGGTCGAGGCGGATTTCCATCAGCCGGGTTCCAGTTCGACGACGACCTTGCCGAAGGCCTGTCGGTCGGTCAGCAAGCGCAACGCCTCGACGCTCCGCTCCAGCGGGAAACGGTGGGTTATGAGCGGCTTGAGCTTGCCCTCGCCGTACCAGCGCAGCAGTTCCTCGACCGAACGCTTGAGCTTGTCCGGGGCGTACCAGCGGAAATACCTGAGCGACGAACCGAGCGCCGCTCGGTGCTTGACCAGGAGCCGGTTGGCCGGGATTTGCGGGATGCCGCCGACGAAACCGACAAGCACGATGCGCCCACCCCAGCCGAGCGACGACAGCGCCGCGTCGAACAGCGGGCCGCCCACCGGATCGAAGCAGACATCGACGCCGTTGTTGCCGGTGAGCGCCATGACCTGCTCCGTCAACCGATCGGTTGAGTAATTGATCGTGTCGTCGGCGCCGTGCTCTTTCGCGACAGCGAGCTTCTCTTCAGTGCTCGCCGCGGCGATGATGCGCGCGCCCATTGCCTTGCCGATCTCGACCGCGGTGAGGCCAACGCCGCCAGCCGCACCAAGCACCAGCATCGTCTCGCCGGCTTCGAGGCGTCCTTGCCAGCGGATTGCGACATGGCTCGAAATGTAGGCGATCGCAAACGCGCCCGCCTCGGCCCAGCCCATGCCGTCGGGAATGCGAAACGTCTCGGCTGCCGGCGCCACCGCGTATTCGGCGAGCCCACCATAGGCGAGGACTGCCATCACCCGGTCGCCGGGCTTGAAACTTGTCACCTCGGCGCCGCACGCCTCGACCACGCCCGCGGTTTCGAGACCGGGGCTGAACGGCAGCTGGGGCTTGGTCTGGTATTTCCCGGCGACCATGATCGCGTCGGCGTAATTGACCGCGGTCGCCTTGACCCGGATCAGCACCTCGTCCGCTGCCGGCTCGGGTACCGTCATCTCGCCGATCTGAAGGCCATCGATACCGCCCCACTCGCGACAGATCAGAGCCCGCATCTCACGCCACTCCCAAGGGCGCGATCAGGCCCTGCTTTTCGAGATACGGATAGAGCCCGCCGTTGCGCATCAAATCGAGCAGCATTGCAGGCACGGGTAGCGCCTTGAGCGCCCTCCCGGTCTCTCGGTTGCGCACGGTGAAAGCGTCGAGCGAAATCTCCAGCGTTTGGCCCTCTGCGAACGCCGCGTGGACGCCCGGGCATTCGAGTGCCAACAGCCCGAAATTGACCGCGTTGCGGAAGAACAGGCCATTGATCGACTCCGCGACCAGCGCCGCGACGCCGCAATTGCGCAAGCTCCGCGCGGCCGGCCGGCTCGAACCCATGCCGTAATTGAGCCCGCCGGCGATGATGTCGCCCGGCCGCACCGCGTCGACCCAGCCGGGCCGGTTGGCCTGGAACACCGCTTTTTTCTGCTCCACCTCCGGCGCCAGCAGCAGGTTGCCCGGCAGCATCAGATCGGTGTTGATGTTGTCGCCGAATTTCCACACCTTTCCGGCGATCATCTTTCCGCTCCCGTGATATGCCCGGCGATTGCCGATGCGGCGACCGTCGCGGGCGAGGCCATGAAAATGCGCGCGGTGGGATCGCCCATGCGGCCCTTGAAGTTGCGCGTGCTGGCGGTGATGCAGGTCTCGCCCGGCCCGAGCACGCCCATATGTCCGCCGAAGCAGGCGCCGCAGGTCGCCGAGGTGACGACCGCGCCGGCCTCGACCAGGGTCTCGACATAGCCTGCCTTGAGCGCGGCGGCGTAAGTCGCCTGCGTCGCCGGCGTCACCAGGAGACGCACCCCGGCCGCCACCTTGCGGCCTTTGACGACGCGCGCCGCCTCGGCGAGGTCTTCGAGCGTGCCGTTGGCGCAGGAGCCGATAAACGCCTGATCGATCTTCTCGCCGGCGACGTTGTCGACCGGCACCGAATTCCTGATGACCGCGTCGGGCAGCGCCACCAGCGGCTGCAGCGCGCCGAGATCGACCGTGCGCCGCTCGGCGTAGTCGGCGTCGGCATCGGGCGCCTGCGGCGTGAACGGCGCGGCGTTGCGCGCTTTCACATACTCGATCAGCCGGTCATCGCACTCGAAGGTCGCGAACTCGGCGGACAGTTCGGCGCCCATCGCGGCGACCGTGCGGCGCTGGTCGATGCTCAGCCCTGCGAGCCCCGGCCCGCCGAACTCGACATTCTGGTTGGTGTGATGGCCCCAGGTGCCGGCGAGGTGCAGGAACAAATCTTTGGCGGACACCCCCGGCTGCAGGCTGCCGTGGAAATCGTAGCGGATGGTCTTGCCGACCCGGTACCAGGTCTTGCCGGTGGTCACCGCCGCCAGCAGATCGGGCGCGCCGATGCCGCGCGCGGCGCAGTTGAACGCGCCCGAGGCGCAGGTATGCGAGTCGCTGCACACCAGCACGCTGCCCGGCAGCGCATAAGCGCGGTCGGCGACGACCGCGTGCGAGATGCCTTGGTCGGGTCCGACATCGTGCAGGCGCCTGATGCCGAATTTGCGGGCGAATTCGCGGCCGGCGCTGTGGGCCTCGGCGGTGTCCTTGTCGGGCGCCGGAACCATGTGGTCGTAGACGATCACCACCTTGTCCGGGTCGTGTACCTTGAGGATCTCGCGCCGCGCGGTCTTGTGAAAGCTCATGTCGAGCATCACCGCGCAATCGACATCGACGACTACGAGGTCGCCGGGCGCGACGCGGCTTTGTCCGCTGGCGCGGGCGAAGATCTTCTCGACGATGGTCATGCCCATTGGCGGCATCCTCCCGATGGCTCACAGGGTGGCCAACAATCGGCGCGTCAGGCAAGCTCTTCCGCTAGAGAAGGCTCAGCGCCCGCTTCGCGTGGACGAGCACGTCAGCTGGCGTTCCGCCGGCATCGATCCGCTGCCAGTCGAGCGCGCCGGGATCGACCTCGAGTTGGCGCCTGACGATCGCGGCGGTGGCGTCCGAGGCGTCGTGACGCCGCGCGGCGACCCGCTCGGTCAGCGCCGTTTCCGCCGCTTCGAGCCACAGCCCCGTAAACGGCACGCCAGCATCGCGTGCGACGGCGGCAAAGGCGTGCCGCTCGTCCGTGCGCAGCGCGACCGCATCGAGGATCGCGCAGTACCCAGCGCGCACCGCGGCACCCGCTTGGCTGCGCATCGCGGCATAGACGCGCCTTGTCACCTTGCCCGTATAGGCGCTCTCCGGCAGTGGCGCTTCCGGGTCGAGGCCGAAGAGGCGCTTACGGATCACGTCGCTGCGCAGCACCCGCGCGCCCGGCGATGCGCCCAACGCGGGCGCGAGCGCCGCCGCGAGTGTCGATTTGCCGGTACCGCTCAAGCCGCCAATCGCGATGAGCCGCGGCTGAGCCGGTTCGAGGGCGGCGCAGGCGCGGTCGAGATAGGCCCGCGCTTCCTCGGGCGCGCCGCCGGCGCTCGCGGCGACATGGGCGCGGATCGCCGCGCGCAGCGAGATGAACAGCGGCATCGCCGCCAACCCGTCCGTCTCGTCCGCCAGGTCGAGATAGCGGTTCAGCACCAGGTTGGCGCTGGCGCGATAGCCCTGATGATCGAGATCCATCAACAGAAAAGCGAGGTCGTAGAGCACGTCGATGCTGGCAAAGGCGTCGGAGAACTCAATGCAGTCGAACAGCACCGGCTTGCCGTCGATGACGCAGATATTGCGCAGATGCAGATCCCCGTGGCAGCGCCGCACCTTTCCGGCCGTACGCCGCCGGTCGAGCAAGCGGCGGATGCGGTCGAGCCATGCCCGCGACCGCTCGCGCAATTCGTCGATGCGCATGGCCGAAAAGGCAACAGTGCTGGTCCGCAGGCAGTCGTCGTTCTCTGCGATGACGGCAGCCAGCGCTGCCGCACCGCCGCTTTCGGGCCGGCGCTCGGCGGTCGCGTGGAACGCGGCGATATGCGCGGCCAGCGCATGGAGGAGGCGGGGCTCCAGCCCGCCAGCCTTGGCGACGGCGTCGAGCCGCTCATCTTGCCTGAACCGCCGCATGACGACGACCCAGTCGACGATCTCGCCATCGCCGTCCCAGCCGAGCCCCCCATTCGCGCGGCGCTTGATGGCGCGAATTTCCAGGTAGAGTTCGGGCGCGGTTCGCCGGTTCAGCTGTAGTTCCGCGGCGCAAGCCTCACCGCGTTGGTCCAGAGTCGAGAAGTCGACATAGGGCAGCCGGACCGCGCGCTTCAGCTTGTACGCGCGTTCGCCGGCGAGAAAGACGAGCGAGATGTGGGTCTCGAGCCGCTCGACCTCGCTTGCCGCTCCATAAGAAGACGGGTCGCTGAGGAAGGCGATGGTTTCGCGCTGGTCTTCGGCCATGCCTGAGGATAGCGCGGCAGCCGTCCGGCGCGCGATCTTGGTTTCGATCAGGCCGCGTTCTCCGCACGATCAGTTTCAGCTGATAGCAACGTCCTCGTTTTGGCGTCGTAGGACTTGGCCGGAGACTTGCTTGATGCTCGACGAGCTGCGGAGCTTCGCGGGAGCTCTCCCAATGACGCTTGATGGCACGAACGGGCGTGACGACAAGGATTTGCCGCTGCGCGATGATATCCGGCTGCTGGGTCGCATTCTCGGCGATACGGTGCGCGAACAGCGCGGCGGTGCCGCGTTCGACACGGTCGAGCGCATCCGGCAAAGTTCGATCCGCTTCCGCCGCGACGAGGACGGCGCGGCGCGCGAGGAACTGGAGCATACGCTCAATTCGCTGCCGCGCGGCGACGCCATCGGCATCATTCGCGCTTTCGGCTTCTTCTCGCACCTCGCGAATATCGCCGAGGATCAGCACCACATCCGCCGCAACCGCGCGCATGCCTTCACGCCGTCGGCGCCACGCGAGGGCACGATGGCGCATGCTCTGGAGCGGGCGCGCGAGGCCAATGTCTCGCCCGATCGGCTGCGCCGCTTCTTTGCCGAGGCGATGGTCATACCGGTGCTCACCGCACACCCGACCGAGGTCCGCCGCAAAAGCATGATCGACCGCGACATGGAGGTTGCTGAGCTTCTCGCCGAGCGCGACCGCTATGAGCTGACCAGCGGAGAGGAAGCCGCGAACGAGGCGGCGCTGCGCCGCGCAATCCTCACCCTGTGGCAGACCAATTTGCTGCGCCGCACGCGGTTGCAGGTCGTGGACGAGGTCAATAACGGCCTCGCCTATTACGACTACGTGTTCCTCGCCGAGCTGCCCCGGTTCTACGCCGATCTCGAGGCCGAGCTGGCCGCGATGGGAGTGGCAACGACGCTGCCCTCGTTCTTGCGCATGGGCAGCTGGATCGGCGGTGACCGCGACGGCAACCCCTTTGTCACCGCCTCCGTGCTGCGGGACGCGTTGAAGCTGCAGAGCAGCAAGGCGCTGCGCCATTACCTCGCCGAACTGCGCCTGCTTGGCGCCGAACTGTCGCTCGACAGCCGGCTTGTCGAGGTGTCGCCGTCGCTCGGCGAACTGGCGGCGCGTTCCCCCGATCGCTCGCCCTATCGCCGCTACGAACCCTATCGCCGAGCGATCACCGGCATCTATGCGCGGCTTGCAGCAACCGCGCGGGCGCTCGACCACGGAGACCCGCTGCAAGCCCCGGTCGGCCACGCCGCCGCTTACGAGAACAGCGACGAACTGCTTGCCGACCTCGCGATCGTCGCCAATTCGCTCCTCGCCAATGGCTCGGCGCTCTTGGCCAATGGGCGGCTCAAAAATTTGCGCCGCGCGGTCGATGTGTTCGGCTTCCACCTCGCGGCGATCGATCTGCGGCAGAACTCGGTCGTCCACGAGCGCGTCGTCGCCGAACTGCTCGAGGCGGCGCAGCCGGGAACCAACTACCTCGGTTTGACCGAAAGCGAGCGTGTCAGCCTGCTGCTCGCCGAACTCGCCACCGCACGGCCCTTGGCCTCAGCGTTTGAGACCTACACGCCCGAGACCACCGGGGAGCTGGCGATCGTCCGCGCCGCCGCGAAGGCGCACCGGCTCTATGGCCCCGCCTCTGTCCCGCATTACGTGATCTCGATGGCGACCGATGTTTCCGACGTGCTCGAGGTCGGCGTGCTGCTCAAGGAGGCGGGGCTGCTGCACCCGCGCGAAGGCCGGATCGACCTCGACATCGTGCCGTTGTTCGAGACCATCGCGGACCTGCGCAACAGCGCCCAGGTCATGGATGCGCTGCTCGGCACGCCCGAATACATGCGCCTCCTCGAGAGCCGCGGCCGCATCCAGGAAGTGATGCTCGGCTATTCCGACAGCAATAAGGACGGCGGGTTTCTGACTTCGGGCTGGGAGCTGTACAAGGCCGAGATCGGCCTCGTCGAGGTGTTCCGCCGCCATGACGTTGGGATCAGGCTGTTCCACGGCCGCGGCGGCTCGGTCGGCCGTGGCGGCGGGCCAAGCTATCAGGCGATCCTCGCTCAGCCCCCGGGTGCGGTGCAGGGCGCGATCCGCATCACCGAGCAGGGCGAAGTCATCGCCAGCAAATATTCGAACGCCGAACTCGGCCGCCGCAACCTCGAGACGCTGGCCGCGGCGACCTTCGAAGCGACGCTGTTGCGACCCGAGGCGGCCGCGCCGCGCCCCGAATATCTCGACCTCATGGAGCGGCTCTCGGGCGACGCCTATCGCGCTTACCGCAACCTCGTCTACGAAACCGACGGCTTCGTGCGGTTCTTCCGCGAGGCGACCGTGGTCAGCGAGATCGCCAACCTCAACATCGGCAGCCGCCCGGCCTCACGCAAAGCCTCGGAGAAGATCGAGGACTTGCGCGCCATCCCCTGGGTGTTCAGCTGGGCGCAGATGCGGTTGATGCTGCCCGGCTGGTACGGCTTCGGCAGCGCGGTCCAGTCCTGGCTCGAAGCCGAGCCGCAGACCGGTATGGACACGCTGCGAGCGATGTACCGCGAATGGCCGTTCTTTCAGATGCTGCTCTCCAACATGGACATGGTGCTGGCGAAGAGCGACATCGCGATCGCCTCGCGCTATGCCGAGCTGGTCGCGGACATCGCGCTGCGCGAGCGCATCTTTTCGCGGCTGCGCGCCGAGTGGCAGGCGTCGATCGAGGCGCTGCTTGCAATCATGGAGCAGAACCAGCTGCTCGAAACCAACCCGCTGCTCGCGCGCTCGATCCGCAACCGGTTCCCTTATATGGATCCGCTCAACCACATGCAGATCGAGCTGTTGCGCCGCTACCGCGCGGGCGACGGCGACGAGGACGTCGTCACCGGCATCCACTTGACGATCAACGGCATCGCGGCGGGGTTGCGAAACAGCGGCTAAGCGCGGACCATCGCTGCGTCCATCGATGAGGCGAAGCTTGGCTCAGGAACCCGAGATAAACCTGCCCGAGGTCCACGCGGAAGTCAGCGTGGCCTTCATGCGCTACGAGGAAGCGCTCAACGCCAATGACGTCGTTGTGCTCAACCAGCTGTTCCGCGACGCGCCCTATACGCTGCGCTTTGGCCTTGCGGAAGAGCTCTACGGCCATGCGCAGATCGCGGCCTTTCGTGGCGCGCGCACCCCGCCGGTGCGGCGTACCATTGCCAACACCGTCATCACTACCTTCGGCCGCGATTTCGCGACCGCCTCGACCGAATTCCGCCGGCCCGGACAGGCGCGTCTCGGACGCCAACAGCAGAGCTGGGTGCGTTTTTCGGAAGGCTGGCGCATCGTGGCCGCGCATGTCAGCTACTCGGCGGCCGGGGATGAAAAATAACTTGCCCGGAGCCCCCGGGAAGCCCGGAACCGGGTCCCCGGTTGAGCGTTCCAATGATGCGACTTCAACAGAGGAACGTGAGTTCATGGACCAGGCACAGAAGCTGCGCGACCTCGCGAGCTGGTATCGCGAATTTGCCGAACGGGCCGAGAACCCCGCGATCTGGGATGCGCGCTTGCGGACCGCCGAAGACCTCGAGCGCGAGGCCGGCAACCTGGAACACCAGCGCGAGCGGCGCCTGGCCAGGGCACCTTAGGCTGGTATCGTAGGCGGAGCGCCTGCGGCCCGATAATCCGATCGGGTTGCGCATGAAAAAAACCCCGACCGACCAGCTTGTCGCCGGCCCGCCGGGGTTTTCTTTGCGTCTCGCGGCGCTATTCGGCGGCGGCGCGCGCCGGCTCGACAAATTGCGACAGATAGCTACCGCGCTTTTGCAGGTTGGTGCGGTACATCGCCTCAAACTCGGCCTCGGGGAAGGAATGCGTCGATGGCCGCGCCATCAGCGCCTTGGCCCAGGCGTGCAGCCGCGGGTATTTCTCGATCTCGCCGATCTTCTTGATGTTGTCGAGGAAGAAGTAGCGCTGCAGGAACGGCGCATAGGCGGCATCGACCAGCGAATAGTCCTTGCCGTTGAAGAACGGTCCGCTGCCCTGCGTTTCGAGCGCCTTTTCGAGCCGCCCGAACGCCTCGGGGATTTTGGCGATCGCCGCCTCGTAGGCTTCCCTGGTCGCCGCATAGGCGCAGCCTGTTACGCTTGATGCAAAGGTCGGCACATAGTCGGTCCAGGCGCGGTTGACGGCGCGCTTCAGCGGGTCGGCCGGATGCAGGCGCGGCTCGATCGTCTCGTCGAGGTATTCGTTGATCGCGTTCGACTCGAACAGCGAGTCCTTGTCGTCGATGCGGATTACCGGGACCTTCTTGTGCGGCGAGATCGCGAGAAACCAGTCGGGACGATTGTCCGGCTCGATGTGGCGGAACTCGAACGGCGTGTTCTTTTCGCGCAGGATGATCGCCGAGCGCTGCACCCAGGGGCAGGTCTTGAAGCTCACTAGCATGTATTTCGCCATGATTCCCTCCGGGAACGGTGTTGAATGTCCCAGCATCGCATGCTCTGTTTGCAGCGACAAAGCGGATTTAGCATCGCCCTGAGCCGCAGACACAGTTGCCAACGCTAAGGAGGAAGCCATGAAGGTCGTCACGCTGAAAGACATCCCGGATCTGCCGGTCGAGGGCGCGGATCGCATCGAAGGCTGGACCGGCCCGGTGCAGCGTACCCGCCAGACAATCATCGAGGCGGGCGACTCGCCGAATTACAATTGCAGCGTCGTCAATTTCAGCCAGGGCTGCACAACCGGCTGGCACACCCACACCTGCGACCAGATTCTGGTCGTGACCTCGGGCGAGGGCATGGTCGCGGTCGAGGGCGGCACGCCGCAGGAGATCAAGGTCGGCGACGTCGTGCACATCAAGGCGGGGGAGCGCCACTGGCACGGCGCCAAGGCCACGACGACAATGGGCCATATCACGATCACCGCGGTCGGCGGCCAGGCGAAGTGGGGCTGAGCCGGCGATTGGCCGGCGAAGCCCCATCCCGGCAAAAGCCGGGATCCATTTATCCGCTGCTCGTGCGCTTGAGAAATGGGCCCCGGCTCTCGCCGGGGTGGCCGGCCTTTGTTAAGCTCTGACCCGCTCAGCCTCGTCGATATTGTTCCCCTCTTCCGGGGTCACGGCGACATCGACGGTCATCTCGATAAAGTCGGAGGGGAAGCCGGTCCAGGTGCCGGAGATCGGCACGGCTTGGCGCGGGTCCCGCGCCACCGCGACCCGGATCAGGTCCTCGTTGCCGATGAGCCCGTTGGTCGGGTCGTATTCGACCCATCCGGCGCCCGGCAGGTAGACCTCGCACCAGGCGTGGGTGGCCTCGCCGCCGAGCCGCTTTTGATCGACGCGGCCCGAGGGAACCAGATAGCCCGAGACGAAACGCGCCGCGAGGCCGAGCGACCGCACCGCCTCCATCATCAGCAGCGCGAAGTCGCGGCAGCTGCCGCTGCCAAGGCGCAGCGTGGTGATCGGGTCTTGCGTCCCGGCTTCGCTGCGCGCGGCGTAGGTGAAGCGCTGGTGGATCGCGTGGGTCATTGTCGCCAGCACGTCGCGCGTGCCGGTCGGCCCCTGCTTGCGCAGGAATTGCCGCGCCCACCGATCGATCTCGCGGTCGCGGTCGAGATAGTGCCGCTCGATGGTACGCGACAGGTCGGGCGACTCCTCGGCGCTATAGGAGAACGGATAGTCGAGCGCATAATCCTCCAGCTGGAATTCCAGCGCATTGTTCGGCTCGTGGTCGAGCCGGATC
>JASHUW010000518.1 GCA_030039815.1 Alphaproteobacteria bacterium | reverse complement strand
GTCCTTGAACAGCCGGTAGTAGGTGCCGGGTGACGAATCGTCATTGACCTGCGGCGCGATCATCGCCGCGTTTTCTTCCGCCTTCGCGGCGATCGCTTGACGCCACGGCGAGCCCTGCGGATGGAACCACTGGCGGCCCTGCAGCGCCGAGTTCATCTGCGCCATGATCGCCTGGCCGTCGCCGAGCAGGCAAACCTCGGCCGGCTTGTTCTGGTGCATCGCTTCGGGATTGATGTCGAGTTGGATGACCTTGACATTCGGGTTGTAGCGCGGCGCTAGGCCGAAATGCAGGATCCAGTTGAAGCGCGCGCCCATCAGGAACACGACGTCCGCCTGTTGCAGCGCCAAGGTGCGCGCGGCGCCGGCCGACAGCGGGTGGTCGTCGGGCATGACGCCCTTGCCCTTCGGCGTGCGCACGAACGGGATCTGGGAGCGTTCCATGAACTTGCGTACTTCCTCGGTGGCGCCGGGCGAATAGGCCATGCCCTGGCCGATCAGCGCGAGCGGTCGCTCGGCCGATTGCAGCACGTCGAGCGCGCGCTCGATATCCATCGGCATCGCCTGGGTGCGCGGCGGGTCGGGGCATTTCGCGGCCTGGACCACCTGGCTCTCGTCGCACGAGCCGGTGATGAGGTCGTCGGCGATGTCGAGATAGGTCGCGCCGGGGCGGCCGTAGATCGACTGGCGCACCGCCATCTCGACGTAGAACGGGATGCGGTTGACGTGCTCGATCGCATGCGCCCACTTGGAAACCGGGGTCGCCGCCAGCACTTGGCGCTCTTCCTGGAAGGCGCCCATGCCATTGCGGTAGGTCTCGGACGCGCCGCCGATCAGCAGCATCGGCCAGCAATTCTGCTGGGCATTGGCGAGGCCGGCGAGGCCGTGGATGACGCCGGGGCCGGTGACGACGATACACGAGCCGGGACGGCCGGTCAGGAAGCCCACCGCGCCCGCGGCATAGGACGCCGCCTGCTCGTTGCGCATGCCGATATAGGGCAGCCCCACCTTCTGCGCCGCCTCGGCGATCGGGCCGACGGGGAACCCGACGACACCGAACATATACTCCACGCCCTGCTCTTTCAGGCTCTTGGCCAGCAGGTCGGCGCCCTTGATCTCAGCCATAATCTCCTCCCCTGGGATGGAACGGACCGTCCGCGGGGGTGCGAACTGGGCCCGGGAACAAAAAAGCGTCAGGCGCAGATTACGCATTTATTGCGCGGGCGGGAAAGACCCTCTGCCGCAGACCGGCATTCGCTTTGTGCGGGGGTTGCCGCCGAATTGGGCAGAAGGCGCCCGGCGAGACCCGTATCCGGTTCTTGTGAGGTGCGGGTCGATGAGGGAAACTCGCCCATCCACGTAAGGGAGGCCGCCATGCGCCGGGTCGGACCGCACAGCTTCACCGAAATCTACTACGCCGGCTGCAACCCGAGCTTTGTCGAGACCAGTGACGGCTACGTGATGATCGATACCCCGCAGCAGCCGATCGACGCGGTGCGCTGGCGCGAGATGCTCGAGGAAAAGGCGCCGATCCGTTACCTGATCAACACCGAGCCGCACGGCGACCACATCTCGGGCAACGCCTATTTCCCGAGCGTGCCGGTGGTCGGCCAGGTCAAGCTGCAGGAATGCTTCGAGCGCTACCTCGCGCAGTTCGGCACGATGGAGGAAAAGCGCGAGCGGCTGAAGCAGATGGACCCGGACAGCGTCTTTCTGCTCGGCCACCCGGACTACACCGACCCGCACGGGCCGACCGTCACCTTCACCGACGGCATGACCATCAATGTCGGCAACCACACCTTCCAGATCATCCACCACCCTGGCCACACCGCGCCGCAGACCTCGGTCTACGTGCCGGAGGAGGGCGTGGTCTTCACCGGCGACAACGTGTTCCACAAGTGCCGGTCGTGGCTGCAGGAATGCGACCCGTGGGAGTGGCTCGCGGCGCTCAAGAGCATCGCGGCGCTCGACGCCGAGGTGATCGTCCCCGGCCATGGCGAGCAATGCGGCAAGGCCTATCTCAAGGACCAGGCGCAGATCGTCGAGAACTGGGTCGGCTATATCGACCGCTTTGTCGATCGCGGCGTCAGCCCGGACGAAATCCTGCGCGAAAAGGTGGCGGTCACCGATCAGGACCCGTACCCGATCGGCCAGCGCCTTTTCATGCATGACGAGCGGCTGACAGGCATGATCGTCAACAACCTGCACCGCCGCATCAAGGAGAAGAAGGAAGCCGCGGCCTGACATCGTCGGGCGGCGTGCGTCCCGAACCATCGGCACCGCCCGAAGACCCTGGCGGCCGGGCATAAAAATACGCAACGGTGCCATTCCGTTTTGTCAGGTTTCCGGCATCAACGGTCTCGCCGCTCGACCCGTATGGAATTGATACGGAGGTGGGGCGTTTATTCCACCGACACAGGGGGGCGCGATGACCCTCAGTCGTTCGCACCCGTCGTTGAGGAAAGGACCGTAAAATGACGCCTAGCAACCTGATCGGCCGGACGGGGCGGACCCTGGCTTTCTCGGCCGCGATTCTCGCCGCCATTGGTCTCACCGTGACGCCGAAGCCGGCGCACGCTCTCGGCACCGGCGCCGCCGTCGGCATCGGCCTCGGTGCGCTGGCGGTGGGTACCGCGCTCGGCGCCGCGGCCAACCCGTACTATTACGGCTACCCAGCCTACTACTACCCGCCCGCTCCCGCCTATTACGGCCCGGCCTATTACGGCTATCCGGGTCCGGCGCATAGCTGCTGGAACCCGTATTACGGCCGCTACTATCCCTGCTAACGCCTAGCAGGCTTCGGCAAAAGGGCGAGCGGCCGACCGCTCGCCTTTTTTGTCCTAGAGGTATTTCGTCGGCTGCCGCAGCGTGCGCCACATATGCGCGCTCGGGCTGTCGTCAAAGCCGAGCCCTTCATCCGGCTGCCTGAAATTGCGGCCGACGATGTCCTCGAACTCCTCGAGCTCGACATGCACGTCGGGGTCGAACGAATAGAGGTCGTGCACGCAGATCATCCGCGCCGTGCCGTACCATTTATGCGCGCGCGCCTCTTGGTAGGCCCGCTCGATATGCGGCTCGGGCTGGTAGTCCTCGCCGAAATACGCCTTGTAATTGTCGGGATAGGCGTAGCCGAACGACTCGTCGGGGTAGAAGCGCAGCGCCTGGTGCGCCCGGATCGCCCAGGTCACCTCTTCGGTCACGTAGGGCTCGACCATCTGCGCGCCCCAATAGCCATGGTCGGAGCGGATGAAGCCGAGCACGGCGATGTCGTGCAGTAGGCAGGCCAGCACGACATGCTCCGGCATCCCGGCGACCTTGGCGTGCCGCGCGCTCTGCAACAGGTGCATCGGCGGCGCCAGTCGCAGCCGGAAAAAGTCCATCAAAGTCGGCTTGTCGGGCATTTTCGGCAGGCGCGGGTCGTCGCTCATCAGCATCTTGGCGCCGGGATGCTCCTGCTGCAGCTTGGCGCCGTTCGGCATCGTGAAGTCGCCCTCGGCCAAGAGGAACAGCCGCGACCTCACCGCGATCGCGTTGTCCAAATCCGCCATCAGCTTGTCTTCGAGCGCGTCCATCTTTTGCGACGCGGTCATCAGATCGTTCATCGTCCTCTCCTCAAACCGGGATCATTGAATTCGCTGCCGGCATAGTGATGCACCGGGCCGCTGATGCAAAGGCGGGGATTTGATGAAATCGAACCCGCTCATCGTGATCCGCGTCACACAGCCAGGGCGCGAACGACACCAACCTTCAAACACGGCAGGCATTATGCCGCCGCGAAGAGGGAGCAAGAGCCATGTCCGCAAACAAGTTCGTGCTCACCGGTCCAGGCCTCGAAATCGACTACACGATCGGCGCGAATCCCAGCTTTCCCGCACTGGTCTACAAGGCCGGGTCGACCGTCAAAAGCTTCACGCCCGCCCAGATCGAGACCGACAATACCGGTCTCGGCCGCATGGTGTCGGTGCCGCTGGTGCTGACGATCGACGCCGGCGGCGAGCGGTTCGCCGTCTTCCTGCCGGTGATCGACGTGCCGCAAGGGCAGACCGTCGATTTTCGCACCGTCGGGGTCTATGAGGCCTTCGGCGGTCCCGGCTCGCCATCGGAGCATGCGGCCGACTGGCGCTGCCTCGCCCTCAACGGCACGGCGCAGCGCGTGATCGTGCCGCTGGTCGAGACCCACGCCTGAATCCGTTCGCCCGCTTTCTCCCCGTCACGCGCGGGGAGAAAGCGGTCGGCGCCGGGACAACGTCAGAGATACTTCGCTGGCCGGATCATCGCCCGCCACATATGCGCGACCGGCGAGTTGTCGAACCCGAGGCCTTCTTCCGGCTGCTTGAAGTTGCGGCCGATAACGTCCTCGAATTCCTCCAATTCCACATGCACGTTCGGGTCGAACGAGTAGATGTCGTGCACCGTGATCATGCGGCCCGACATGTACCATTTGTGGTCCCGCATCCGCTTGTAGTCGTCCTGGATGTATTGGTCCGGTCGGTAATCCTCGCCAAACCCGGTGATGTAGGATTGCGGATATTCGTAGCCGACCGACTCGTCGGGATAGAAGCGCAGCACCTGGTGCGCGCGGATCGCCCAGGTGACTTCCGGATCGACATAAGGCTCGACCAGCTGCGCGCCCCAATAGCCGTGATCGCCGCGGATGAACCCGGCGGTCGAGATGTCGTGCAGCAGGCAGGCGAGCACCATCTTCTCCGGCAGCCCGCCTTTCACCGCGTGCCGTGCGCTCTGCAGCAGGTGCATCGACGGGCCGAAGCGGTATTTGAAGAAATCCATCAGGGTCGGCGCCTCGGGCATCGCCGGCAGGCGCGGGTCGTCGCCCATCAGCACCCGGGCGTTGGGGTTTTTCTTGCGCGCCTCGGCCGGGTTTGTCGGTGGCCCCATATCGCCCTCGGCGAGCTGATAGAGGCGCGATTTGACGACGATGTAGTCCAGCTCGCGCGCCATCTGCTCTTCAAGCGCATCGGCCTTCTGCGACAGGGTCATCAAATCGTTCATCTCGTCTCTCCTCGAATGCGTTCGCGGAAGCTAGCAGATTGCTGCAGGCCCCGGCAGAGCTTGTACTGACCTGCTGCTATCCGGTTGAGTTTTGACTCGGAGGCTGGATTTCGCCCAGAAGCGACCGAGCAGTTTCGACAAGGTGGCGCAATCCAGCTTCTGACCGATTT
>JASHUW010000517.1 GCA_030039815.1 Alphaproteobacteria bacterium | reverse complement strand
CCGCGCTCGACCCGGCGCTCGCCGCCGAGTTGCTGCGTGCCAGCGAGGCCGCCGGGATCGAGCTGCTGCGCGTTCTCAGCCCGGCCGACCTGCCGACGGACGGCGTGCCAGCCGAGGCCGCGGCGGTTCTCGCAGAAGAGATGGCGCCCCGCCCTGCCGGAACGTGATCGGGTTGCCATGCCGAAAATGACCTTTATCGAACGCGATGGAACGCACCGCGAGGTGGACGCGCCGCTCGGCCTGTCGGTGCTCGAGATCGCCCACCGCAACAAGATCGACATTGAAGGCGCCTGCGAGGGGTCGCTTGCCTGCTCGACCTGCCACGTGATCATCGATCCCGAGTGGTACGACCTTTTGAAGGAGGCGAGCGAGGATGAGGAAGACATGCTCGACCTCGCCTTCGGCCTCACGGCGACCTCACGGCTCGGCTGCCAGATCATCATCACCGAAGAGCTGGACGGGCTGACCGTGCGGCTGCCTTCCGCCACCCGCAACATGATGAACCGATAGTCGCAAGTCGGTGCCTGGCAACACCCTCTTCGACCGCCTCGTCGCCGCTTCCGGCGCCGCCTGGCACGCCTATACGCGCCATGAATTCGTGCGGGGCCTCGCCGACGGCACGCTGCCCGCGGCGGCGTTCCGCCATTACCTGATCCAGGACTACCTGTTCCTGTTACATTTCAGCCGAGCCTGGGGGCTGGCGATCTACAAGTCCGACACGCTCGCCGAGATGCGCCGCGCGCAAAGCCTCGTCGCCGCCACGCTCGACACCGAGATCGGGCTGCATGTCGAGTACTGCCGCAGCTGGGGCATCGACATAACCGCGATGGCGCAGACGCCGGAAGCGCTTGAGACGGTGGCTTATACCCGCTTCGTGCTTGACCGCGGGCTCGCCGGCGACCGGCTCGACCTCGAAGTGGCGCTGGCGCCGTGCATCGTCGGCTATGCCGAGATCGCCGCGGAGCGCATGGCCGATCCGGCAACCAAGCTCGCCGGCAATCCTTACAGGAGCTGGCTCGACATGTATGCCGGCGCCGAATACCAGGCATTGGCCGGAGAGGCGAAAGCGGCGCTCGACGAGCAGTTCGCCCGGCGCGGCGGCGAAGGCCGCTTCCCGTTGCTCGCCGCGACCTTCACCGCCGCGACCCGGCTCGAAGCCGATTTCTGGCAGATGGGTCTCGACGCGGCGCGCTGAGTGCCGATATTAGGCCGATGCTCGCGCCTATCGATCTCGACCTGCCCGGGAACCCGGCCGACCACCGTGTCGTCGTGGCGATGTCGGGTGGTGTCGATTCCTCGCTGACCGCGGCGCTCCTGGCGCGCGCCGGCTGCGACGTTGTCGGCATCACCCTGCAGCTCTACGACCATGGCGCGGCGATGGGGAAGAAGGGCGCGTGCTGCGCCGGGCAGGACGTGCGCGACGCGGCCAATGTCGCGCGGCAGATCGGCATCCCGCATTACGTGCTCGATTACGAGGCGCGCTTCCGCGAAGCGGTGATCGCCGACTTCGCCGACAGCTACGGCCGCGGCGAGACGCCAATCCCGTGCATCCGCTGCAACGAGCGGGTCAAGTTCCGCGACCTGCTGCAGACCGCGCGCGATCTCGGCGCGAGCGCGTTGGCGACCGGGCATTATGCCCGCCGCGTGCGCGGCGTTGATGGCCCCGCGCTTCACCGCGCCGCCGACACGGCGCGAGACCAGAGCTATTTCCTCTATCGCACGACCCGCGACGAGCTCGACTTCCTGCGCTTCCCGCTGGGCGGCATGGGCAAGAACGAAACCCGCGCGCTCGCCCGCGAGCTTGACTTGCCCGTCGCCGACAAGCCGGACAGCCAGGACATCTGCTTTGTGCCGCAGGGCTCCTACGCCGACATCGTCACCCGGCTGCGCCCGGAGGCGGGCGAGCCGGGCGACATGGTCGACGAGACCGGCCGGGTGCTCGGCCGGCACCGCGGTATCGCCCATTTCACCGTCGGCCAGCGCAAGGGGCTCGGCATCGCCGCGCCCGAGCCGCTCTATGTGCTGCGGCTCGAGCCGGCGACGCGCCGGGTCGTCGTCGGCCCGTACAGTGCGCTCGCCGAGACGCGAGTGCGGCTCGGCGAGTTCAATTGGCTCGCAGCCCCGCTCGCCGTCGGCGAGACGCGGGCGGTCAACGTCAAGCTGCGCTCGGCGCAGCCGCCGGTGCCGGCGACGCTTCACGTCGGCGAGGATGGCGACACGGCCGAGTTGGTGCTGCGCGAACCGGCGGGCGCGGTCGCGCCCGGCCAGGCCGCAGTCATCTACGACGGCGACCGGGTGCTCGGCGGCGGCTGGATACGACGACCGGCTTCTTGACCCTCAAGGGCCGATCTCCTATATGCGCGGTTCTCCTGGGGCGGGGTAGCTCAGTTGGTCAGAGCAGCGGACTCATAAGCCGAAGGTCGGCGGTTCAAATCCGCCCCCCGCTACCAAAAGCCGCCCCGTGGCCACCGTCCCTGGGCGGCTTTTTCCTGCCGACCCGCGTCCGACGGGCATTTTCAGCGCTTGTTAACCTTGACCCGCGACCCTGCGGCCACCCCGAGGTGCAACAGGGTCGCGGCAGGAGTTGATGGAGCGCAACAGGTGGGAGACGGCGATACGCTGCCTCGAGGTCGCGGTGCATCCCAACACCAGCGATGACGAGGTGATCGCAGCGGTC
>JASHUW010000516.1 GCA_030039815.1 Alphaproteobacteria bacterium | reverse complement strand
ATTGCCGGGCACCGGCGCGGCGCGGAGGCGGTGCGGCGTACGTTGACCGCGGCCGCCGAGTTGGGCGTGCCGTATCTCACGCTGTTCGGGTTTTCCTCGGAGAATTGGAAGCGCCCGCTCGCCGAGGTCGACGATCTGATGGGCCTGCTGCGCCATTATCTGCGCGGCGAGATCGCCGAACTGCACCGGAACGGCGTAAGGCTGCGGGTCATCGGCGAACGCTGCCGGCTGGCGCCGGATATCGTCACCCTGATCGAGAATGCTGAAGCGCTGACCCGCGACAATGCCGGCGTGAACTTGACGATCGCACTTAGTTACGGTGGGCGCGCCGAAATCATCGCGGCGGTGCGAGAGCTTGCCGGGAAGGCGGCGGCTGGCAAACTGGCGCCGGAGGCGATTGACGAGGCGGTTTTCGCCCGACATCTCTTTACCGCCGACATACCCGACCCGGATCTCTTGATCCGCACCAGCGGCGAGCAGCGCATCAGCAATTTCCTATTGTGGCAATGCGCTTACGCCGAGCTGGTTTTCACCAAGACGCTGTGGCCCGATTTCGGCCGCGCCGACCTCGAACAGGCGATCGCCGACTACGGCGGTCGCGAGCGACGCTATGGGGCCTCGGTTGGCTCCCGCTGAGGCGGGCTCACTGAGGCTGCGGGTCTTCTCGGCGCTGGTCCTCGCGCCGCTGCCGATCATTGCGATCTGGTTTGGCGGTCTGCTCTTGTCGATCCTCACCGTTCTTGCCGCGATCGTGATGGCCTGGGAATGGGGTCGGCTGTGTGGCGGCGACGGTGGCGGCGCCGCCGCGCCGGCACTGATCGTGGCGATCGCCACCGCCGTTATCGCCGCAGCGCTGTGGGGGATCGGGGTCGGCGTGCTTCTGGCGCTGACCGGCGCGCTCGTCGTCTGGCAGATCGCCCAACACCACCGTGTCGCCGCGCCGTTGTGGCTGGCTGCGGGCAGCCTATGGGTAGCCCTGCCATGCGTCATTCTGCTGTGGCTCGCGAAGGGTGACAGCGCGAGCCGCGGCACGCTGTTCTGGATGTTTGCGGTGGTCTGGGCGACGGATATTGGCGCTTTTGCTATCGGCCGACAAATTGGCGGTCCGCTTCTGGCCCCCAAGTGGAGTCCGCGGAAGACCTGGGCCGGTCTTGTGGGGGGCATCGTCTGCGCGGCACTCGCCGGATGGGCTATGGCTGGGGTGCTGGGTGCGAGCCCGGTGCTACCTTTGGTGCTGGTCAGCGCAGGACTTGCGATTGTCGAGCAGTTCGGCGATCTTGCGGAATCCGTGGCCAAGCGAAGGTTTGGCGTGAAAGACGCGAGCAACCTTATCCCCGGACACGGTGGCCTGCTTGACCGGCTCGACGGTCTCTTGGCAGTGATCCCGGCAGTGGCGTTGCTGACCCTTTTTGGCGGCGGAAGCGTGCTGACATGGCGTTGACCGTCGTGAGCCGCGCGGATGACGCGGCGGCGCTCGATTCCCGTGGAACGCCGCGACGCGTTACCGTCCTGGGATCGACCGGGTCGGTCGGCCGCAGCACGGTCGATCTGCTGCTGCGCAATCCTGGCGATTTCACCGTCGAGGCGGTGACCGCGAACCGCAACGCCAAGGCGCTCGCCGAGCAGGCCCGCCAGCTCGGCGCAAGTTTCGCCGCTGTTGCCGATCCGGCCGAATATGGGGTGCTGAAGGAGGCGCTCTCCGGGTCGGGCATCGAGGTGGCGTGCGGCGCGGAGGCCGTGGTCGAGGCTGCCGAGCGGCCGGCCGACATGGTCATGGCAGGAATCGTCGGGGCCGCCGGTCTCGCCTCGACGCTGGCGGCGGTGCGACGCGGCAAGATCGTCGCCTTCGCCAACAAGGAGACACTGGTTTGCGCCGGCGGCCTGTTCATGCAGGAAGTCGCGGCGCACGGCGCAACGCTGCTACCGGTCGACAGCGAGCACAACGCCATCTGGCAATGCTTCGACTTCGAGCGGGTCGAGGGTATCGAGAAGATCACGCTGACCTGCAGCGGCGGGCCGTTCCGCGAGAAAAGCGTCGACGAGATGCGCGCAGCGACGCTCAAACAGGCGGTCGCCCATCCCGTCTGGAACATGGGCGCGAAAATCTCGATCGACTCCGCGACCTTGATGAACAAGGGACTGGAGATCATCGAGGCGCACCATCTGTTCCGCCTCCCGTCGGAGCAGATCGATGTGGTGATCCACCCGCAATCGGTGATTCACGGACTCGTCACCTACCACGATGGCTCGGTGCTGGCGCATATGGGCACGCCCGATATGCGCACGCCGATCGCCTATGTGCTCGGCTGGCCATGTCGCACGGCAGCGCCGATGCAACGTCTCGACCTTGTCACGGTCGGGCGTCTGACGTTTGAGCGACCTGATCCGGTACGCTTCCCAGCGCTGCGCCTCGCGCGCGAGGCGCTGGTTCAAGGCGGTGGCGCGCCGACCGTGCTCAACGCCGCCAACGAGACCGCGGTGCACGCTTTTATCGAAGGCCGCATTGGGTTCCTCGACATCGTTGCCGTGGTCGAGGAGACGCTCGCCGCTTTGCCTGTCGGCGCGCTTGGCTCTCTCGACGACGTCTACCATATAGATGGCGAAGCCCGGGCGCTGGCGGCCGAGCTGGCCGCGCACCGCGCCCGAAATCATCCCGCCGCAGACACGGATCGCGCATGAGTTCCCTGGCACCGTTATTTCATGGCGGGCCATCGCAGATTTTGTGGATGGTCTTTGGGTTTTTGGTCGTTCTGACTGTGCTCGTCTTCGTTCACGAGCTGGGCCACTACTTGATTGCGCGCCGCAATGGCGTGCGCATCGAGGTGTTCTCAATCGGCTTTGGTCCCGAGTTGTTCGGCTGGCACGACAATGCCGGCACGCGCTGGAAGTTCAGCGCCATCCCGCTCGGCGGTTACGTCAAGATGTTCGGCGACGTCGACCCCACATCGACGCTCGGGATGGCTGGACTTGCCGAGTTGACGGCGGCGGAGCGGGAGGTGTCGTTCCACCACAAGCGTCTGCTTCAGCGGGTGGCCATCGTTGGCGGTGGGCCGCTGGCGAATTTCGTCTTCGCTATCGTTGTCCTGGCGCTGCTTTTCGCGACTTACGGCCAGCCGTTCACCCCAGCGGAGGTCGGTCAGGTTCAGGCCGGCAGCGCCGCGGACAAAGCTGGTTTCAAAGTGGGCGACACGATTGTCAAGATTGACGGCCACACGATCAACCGGTTCGAGGATGTGCAGCAAATTGTTCGCCTCGATCCGGGTGAGCCGATGACGATTGTTGTGAAGCGGGACGGCAAGCTGCTGACGTTGACGGCGACGCCGACGCTGATCAGTCAGCCGGACCGTTTCGGCAATGTGCATGAATACGGGCAGCTCGGCATCGGCCGGAACGGGGTCGAATATGTAAGGCGTGACCCGCTGACGGCTGTGGTGCAGGCCTTTGGCGAGACCTGGAATTTGTCGGCATCGACCGTGCAGGCCATGTGGCAGATCGTCATCGGGGTTCGATCCAGCGATGAACTTGGCGGGCCGTTGCGCATCGCACAAATGTCTGGTGAGGTTGTTCAGACCGGGCTTGTGCCGCTGCTCTGGTTCATGTCGGTGCTGTCGATAAATCTCGGATTGATCAACCTCTTCCCGGTGCCGGTGCTTGACGGAGGACACCTGCTGTTCTATGCCGCTGAGGCAATCCGCGGGAAGCCGCTGGGTCAGCGCGCCCAGGAGTACGGTTTTCGGATAGGGTTGGCCTTGGTGTTGACGTTGATGGTGTATGCCACCTGGAACGATCTGTTCCATCATTGAGTCCGAAGGTCTCGTGACCTGAAGCTTGGGTCGATCACGGGACAGAAATGCTTCTTGGGGCGGGGGTCGTGCGGCATAGACGGGTGAAGAGGCGTTGGCTGACACCGGTTGCCGCCGCATGGTTTGCGGCTGCGTGGCTGGCACCGGCCATTGCGCAGCAACTGGTGACGCCCCCGCCACCGACGCCGCCGGCCGCGCCTCAGCAAGATCAGCTCGTCGCGCCGCCGCCGCCGTCCCCGCCGCCCGCCACCCAGGGCCAACTCGTCACACCGCCGCCTCCAGCGCCCCCGCAGGGCCAGCTTGTCGCTCCACCACCGCCGTCGCCGCCTCCCGCCCAAGCGCCGCTCGTGACGTCGCCGCCTGCCGAGCAGCATCCGGCCCAGCGCCCGGTCGTCGTGCATCGGCCGGTGCCGCCGCGACCGGCGCCGACCCCGGTTTCGGCGCCGGCGAATACCGGCACCATCTCTGACATCCGCATTGAAGGACTGCAACGGATCGAGCCCGAGACGGTGCGCTCCTATCTGCTCCTGCAGAAGGGCGATCCGTGGGACCCCGACCGTGTCGATGCCTCGCTCAAGGCGCTCTATGCCACCGGGCTCTTCGCCGATGTGAAGCTCGACCGCCAGGGCAATGCGCTTGTCGTCCGGGTGGTCGAGAACCCGATCATCAATCGCATCGCTTTCGAGGGTAACTCAAAGCTCACCGACAAGGAGCTCACCGCCGAGATCCAGGAGCGGCCGCGCACGGTCTACACCCGCACCCGGGTGCAGAACGATGTGAGCCGCATCGTTGAACTCTACCGTCACCATGAGCGGTTCGCCGCCACGGTGGAACCCCAAGTGATCCAGTTATCGGAGAACCGGGTCGATCTCGTCTTCGCGATCAATGAAGGGCCGACCACCGGGGTGCGCAGCATCAATTTCGTCGGCAACAAGGCGTTCAGCGACTCCACGCTGCGCGGCGTTATCGACACCAAGGAGAGCCGTTGGTATCGCTTCCTGTCGAACTCCGACACCTACGATCCGGACCGCATCACCTATGACCGCGAGCTCTTGCGCAAATACTATTTGTCGCAGGGCTACGCCGATTTCCGGGTCGTTTCCGCGATCGCCGAGCTGACCCCCGATCATGACGGCTTCGTCGTCACCTTCACCGTCGATGAAGGCGAGCGCTACAAATTCGGTAACATCGGGGTCAATATCAAGCTGAAGGGTCTGCCCGAAGAGCAGGTGCTGCCGCTACTGACGGTGCATAGCGGCGATTGGTATGACGCCAATGCGGTCGAGCATTCGATCTCGGTTCTGACTGATGCGCTGGGTACACGCGGCTATGCGTTTGTCGAGGTCAAGCCGCAGATCACCCGCAACCGCGATGCCCGCACGATCGATATCACCTTCGATGTTCAGCAGGGACCGGAGGTCTATGTCGAGCGCATCGATATCGTCGGCAATGTGCGCACCCTCGACAAGGTGATCCGTCGCGAGATGCGCCTCGTCGAGGGCGACGCGTTCAACACCAACAAGCTGCAGCGCTCTAAGGAGCGCATTAAAAATCTCGGCTTCTTCAAGAAGGTCGAGACGACGACGTCGCAAGGTTCGGCGCCCGACAAGACCGTGGTCACGGTCGAGGTCGAGGAACAATCGACCGGCGAACTGTCGTTGGGCGTCGGGTTCTCGACGACGGATGGCCCGCTCGCGGATATCACGCTTCGCGAGCGTAATTTCCTTGGGCGCGGTCAGGACATCCGGATCGGCACCACGGTATCGTTCCGCTCGCAACAGGTCGACCTGAGCTTCACCGAGCCGTATTTCCTCGACTCCAATGTCGCGGCGGGCTTCGACCTGTTCGAGATCAAGACGAGCCCAACGGCGTCGTTCTTCTCTGGCGAGACGCCGGCCTACCAGCAGTTCTCCTACGGCGGGTCGCTGCGCGCCGGTTATCAGCTGACCGAAAATTTGCGGCAGACGCTGAAGTATACCGCGCGGTCGGACGACATCACCGACGTGCAAAGCGATGCATCGCTGTTCATTGCGCTGCAGCAAGGCACGCACCTGACGTCGGAAATCGGTCAGGTTCTGCTCTATGACCGGCGCGATAACCGGGTGGACCCGACGAGCGGCTGGTACGCTTCGCTGGGCAACGACATTGCGGGTGCCGGTTTTGGTGTCGACTACATCCGCAACAAGATTTCCGCCGGCTACTATTATCCCGTGGCGCCGGGTTGGGTGCTGAACGTGAGCGGCGAGGCAGGCGACATCTTCGGCTATGGCGGTCAGGCTGTGCTCTTGCAGGATCGCTTCTTTGTCGGTGGCGATAACCTGCGGGGCTTCGCGCCGGCCGGCATCGGCCCGCGCGATGTCATTTCGCAAGACGCGCTCGGCGGCAACAAGTACTACGTCGGCTCGGTGACTGAGAGCGTGCCGCTTGGCTTGCCCAAGGAGCTCGGAATCACGGGCCGCGTCTGGACCGATTTTGGTACCCTGTGGAGCAACGACCAAAAGAACCTGGTCTTGACCCCCACCCAGCTGGCTGCGGCGGGGTTAGCTCCAGGCCAGCAACCGCAGATCGCCGATAATCCCGCCTTGCGCGTCAGCGCCGGCATCGGCGTATCATGGGCGTCACCGGTCGGACCTGTGCGGCTCGATCTCGGACTGCCGATCAAGCGCGAGAGCTTCGACAAAACGCAGTTCTTCCGGGTGAGCTTCGGTACCAAGTTCTAATGTCGGCTTTTTCTGCGATGAGGTTGTGATGCGATTGATGCGCGCCAAGCCCGCGGTGTGGGCTTGTGTTATGGGTCTCTGCTGCGGCGCCGGCGGCGCCTGGGCGCAACAGCCGGCCAATCCACCAGCTCAGCCCGCGCCCGCGACGCCGGCTGAGCCGGCGGCAGTGCCGTCCAGCCTTCAGGTCATGGTCGTCGACGTCCAGGCTCTGCTGCAGAATGCCAAGGCCGCGAAGATGGTGCGCGATCAGATCGAGGCAAAGCGCGCTGAGTACGCCAAGGAGATTTCGCATCAGGAAGAGGTACTGCGTCAGGAGCGCGACAATCTGCAAAAGCAGCAAGCCTCGTTGAGCGCCGAGCAGCTCAATGTGAAAGGCCGCGAATTCCAGGCCAAGGTCAATGAGCTCGATCGCGACGTACAGGCCAAGCGGCAGGCCCTCGAGCGCTCGAATGCTGACGCGCTTCAGAAAATCCAAGAGGTTATGGTCAAGATCATCACCGACATCGCCAAGGAGCGCCATGCCAACTTGGTCTTCCAGCGCAGCGAGCTAGTGTTGTTCGATCAAGGGTTCGACGTGACCGATCAGGTTCTGCAGAAGCTCGACGAGCAGATGCCGACCATGACCGTGAACTTCGTGGCTCCAGTCGTCTCGAACGCTCCCGACCAGGGCGCTGCGGTGCAACCGGCTCCCGCTCAGGCGGCCGCCCCGGCCCAGAAACCGGCGCCGCCCAAGAAGAAATAGCGTCGCGACGCGGGTCCGCGGCGCGTCCGATGACAGATACCCGTTTCTTCCGGCGTGCTGGGCCCCATTCGCTTGGCGCGCTGGCGGCGCTGACGGGGGCCCGCTTAGTCGATCCGTCAACCGCTGACCGGCTCATCGAGGATGTCGCGCCGCTCGAAACCGCCGGCCCCGCCGACGCAACCTTTCTCGACAACCGCAAGTATACCGATGCGTTCATGAAATCCCGCGCCGGCGCTGCCTTCATCGCCGAGACCCTGGCGTCGCGCGCTCCCGCCGGCATGGCGCTGTTGATTTCGCGCGAGCCCTATAAGGCGTTCGCGCGCGCGGCGCAGGCGTTTTATCCGCAGTCGCCGGTCATGCCGGGTCGTGCTCCGAGCGCGGTCGTCGACCCGACGGCCACCGTCCCGGACAACTGCGCGATCGGCGCCAATGTCGTCATCGAGGCCGGCGCGCGGCTGGGTGCGCGCTGCCAGGTGGGGCCGAACAGCGTGATCGGGCCGGGCGTTGAACTGGGCGCCGATTGCGTCATCGCCGCCAATGTGACGCTTAGCCATTGCCTTATCGGCGCCCGCGTCGTGTTGCACCCCGGAGTCCGGATCGGCCAGGCCGGGTTCGGCTTTGCGCCCGATGCGGCCGGCCCGGTCAAAATCCCGCAACTGGGGCGGGTCATCATCGGCGACGATGTTGATATCGGCGCCAACACAACCATCGATCGCGGCTCGGGGCATGACACGGTGATTGGGCCGGGCACCATGATCGATAATCTGGTGCAGATCGCCCACAATGTCGTGCTTGGGCGCGGCTGCATCCTCGCCGGCCAGGTCGGCATCTCCGGCAGCACCAAGCTCGGTGATTACGTGATGGCAGGTGGCCAGGCGGGCTTGGCAGGGCATTTGAATATCGGTGCGGGCGCCAGGATCGCGGCGCAAGCGGGCCTGATGAAGGACGTCGCGGCGGGTGAAACCGTTGTCGGTACGCCGGCGGTTCCGGCGATTGCTTTCTGGCGACAGGTCGCCATGATGCAGCGTCTCGCCAGGAAGAAGGATGGCGGATGAGCGGGTCGGCGGCAATAACGGGCAAAGCCATCGAAATCGGCCGCGAGCGGATCATGCAGATGATCCCGCATCGCGACCCGTTTCTGATGATCGACAAGGTTGTCGATGTCGTCACGAATGAACGCGCCACCGGCATCAAGAACGTGTCGCCGGACGAATATTACTTCAAGGGCCATTTCCCGACTCGCCCGGTGATGCCGGGCGTATTGATCATCGAGGCGATGGCCCAAACCGCGGCGGTGCTCGTAGTGCATACGCTGGGGCCGGAATGGGAAGACAAGCTCGTCTACTTCACGAACATTTACAGCGCGAAGTTCAAGCATACCGTCGTACCGGGAGACGTGCTGAGCGTGCATGTCGCGAAGGATGGCAAGAACCGCGGGCGGTTCTGGCGATTTGTCGGCGAGGCCAAGGTGGGTGACCAGGTTTGCGCCGAGGCGGAATTCGCCGCCATGATCATGGATAAATAGGGCCGCGGCGATGGCGCAAATTCACCCCACCGCGATCGTAGCTCACGGCGCCCGGCTCGCGGACGACGTTGTCATCGGGCCGTATTGCGTCGTTGGCGAATGCGTCGTGCTCGCCGGCGGGGTGAGGCTCATATCTCATGTCGTGGTCGATGGCCGCACGACGATCGGCGAACGCACGCGGATTTTCCCGTTCGCCTCGATCGGGCATGAGCCGCAGGATCTGAAATACGATGGCGAGGCGTCGTCGCTCGAAATCGGCGCCGACAACACGATCCGCGAACATGTGACGATGAACCCCGGCACGGCTGGCGGTGGCATGGTGACGCGGATTGGCGACCACTGCCTCTTCATGGTCGGCGCGCATGTCGCGCATGATTGCCAGATCGGCAATTACGTGATCATGGCGAACAATGCGACCCTTGCCGGGCATGTGGTCGTCGAGGATCACGCGCTGCTCGGTGGTCTCTCCGCCGTGCATCAGTTTGTGCGGATCGGACGGCACGCGATGATCGGCGGCATGTCCGGGGTCGAGCGCGACGTCATTCCCTACGGTCAGGTGATGGGTGACCGCGCACGGCTGCACGGTCTCAACATCATTGGAATGCAGCGCCGCGGTTTCAGCCGCGACGACATCCAGAGCCTGCGCAGCGCTTACAACTGTCTGTTCGGCGATACCGGCACGCTCAGTGAGCGGGTCGAGGAGGTCGCGCGACGCTTTGGCGGCATTCGCCCAGTTGACGATCTGGTCGCATTCATCCGCGCTGACTCGAGCCGGGCAATCTGCCAGCCGAAGGGGGCGAATGGCGGATAGTTCAGGAGCCCCAATTCCTGCCGCTCCCTTGGGGATTATCGCCGGCGGTGGCGAGTTGCCGCGCCGTCTTATCGAAAGCTGTCGAGCAACGGGGCGCGCCGTGTTCGTGCTGGCGCTGGAGGGGGAGGCGGAGCCCGAGACGGTCGCGAACGTATCGCATGCGTGGTGCCGGATTGGTGCCGCGGCGAAGGGCCTTAAGCTGTTACGAGACAACCGCGTCAGCGATCTGGTGATCGCCGGCGGCGTGCGGCGCCCGAGTCTCGGCGCGATCCGGCCGGATTGGCGGGCCGCGAAATTCTTTGCCAAGGTGGGCTATCGCCTGTTGGGCGACGATGGCTTGCTGTCGGCGATCGCCAAAGAGCTCGAGATCGAGGGATTTCATCTCGTCGGTGCGCACGAGTTACTCGATGAGCGTGCCTCGGTACCCGAAGGGCCGCTCGGCCGGCTGAAGCCGAGCTCGGAGGCTGTGGCCGACATCACCCGCGGCGTCGAAATCGCGCGCGCAATCGGGGCGCTGGATGTCGGCCAGGCGGTCGTGGTGCAGCAGGGGCTGGTGCTCGGTGTGGAGGCGATCGAAGGCACCGATGCGCTGTTGCGCCGCTGCACTGGGTTGCGCCGCGAAGGGCCGGGCGGCGTGTTGGTCAAGATCGAGAAGCCGGGGCAGGAGACCCGCATCGACCGTCCGACGGTCGGACCGCAAACCGTTCGCCTAGCGGCCGAGGCCGGGCTCGCGGGGATCGCGGTCGAAGCCGGTTCGACGCTGATGATCGACCGCAGCCGGGTTATTCGTGAGGCTGACGCGGCCGGGCTTTTCGTGATCGGCATCCGCGTGTCCTGACGTGGCGACTAATCGTCCTCTGTTCATTTTCATCATCACCGGCGAGCCTTCGGGTGATGCGTTGGGCGGTGCGCTGATCGCCGCATTGCGTCAACGTCTCGGTGACCGGCTCAAGCTTGCCGGAATCGGCGGAGAGCACATGCGTGCGCAAGGCATCGACAGCCTCGCGCCGCTATCAGATCTGGCGATCGCCGGCGTCGCTGAGGTGGTGCCGCGCGCGCCGGTCATTTTCCGCCACGTGCGCAATGCGGTCGCCGCGATCCAGGCAGCGCAACCGGATGCTGTCGTGACGATCGATTCATCGGGCTTCAGCTGGCGCATCGCGCAGCGGCTGCGGCGCCGCGGGGAACGGTTGCCGCTCATTCACTATGTCGCGCCGATGGTGTGGGCATGGCGCGCCGGGCGGGCGCGGCGAATGGCGCGCTGGTACGACCACCTCTTGGCGCTGCTTCCGTTCGAGCCGCTCTATTTCCGCGAGGTCGGACTGGCCTGCACCTATGTCGGCCACCCGGTCATCGACAGCGGCGCGGGGCAGGGCGATGGCGTGCGCTTCCGCGCGACCCATGGCATCGGGCCGGATGAAATGGTGCTGACAGTGCTGCCGGGGAGCCGTGGCGGCGAGGTCCGGCGGCTGATCCCGATTTTCGGCGAGGCATTGCGCCTGACAGAGGCTGCGGTGGGCTCGTTCCGGGTCGCGGTGCCGACGGTCGAGACCGTCGCCGAGACCGTCGCCGAAGCGGTGCGCGACTGGCCCGGCGAATCGATCGTGCTGCGCGGCGACGCCGCGAAATACGATGCCTTTGCCGCGAGTCGCGCGGCGCTTGCCGCGTCGGGCACGGTCGCGCTGGAGCTGGCGATGGCCGGATTGCCGATGACCGTGGGCTATCGCCTGAGCCGCCCGACCGAAATCCTGCTCGACCGCGTCATCAAGGTGCGGCAGGTGAACCTGGTCAACCTCATCCTCGGCCGCTCGCTCGTCGCCGAGCATTTAGGTCCGCGGTGCACGCCCGCGAGGCTCGCCGCAACCCTCATCGAGCTGATCCGGGACGAACGGGTTCGTGCCGCGCATCGGGAGGGATACGATGCGGCGATGCGGCTCTTGGGTGCCGGCGATCTGTCGCCAAGTCTCAAGGCCGCCGACCAGATTTTGGCGATCATCGCCGCGCACCGGCAGCAACAGACCCGCTAGAAAAGGAGAAGCTCGCGATGCCCGCTATCGAGAAATTCCGCTTTCTGCACACGATGATCCGCGTCAAGGACCTCGACAAGTCGCTCAAGTTCTACACCGAGGAACTCGGCATGAACCTGATCCGCAAGCGCGACTACCCGACCGGCAAGTTCACGCTGGCCTTTGTCGGCTACGGCGATGAAGAGCACAACACCGTGGTCGAGCTGACGCACAACTGGGATCAGGCCGAACCCTATTCGCTCGGCACCGGCTTCGGCCATCTGGCGGTCGGCGTGCCGGATGTCTACGCGACGTGTGAGCGGCTGGCGAAGGCCGGGGTCAAAATCCCGCGCCCGGCCGGCCCGATGGCGCATGGCGGCTCGGTGATCGCCTTTATCGAGGACCCGGACGGCTACAAGATCGAGCTGGTTGAGCGGAAGTAGCTATTTACCCCTCTCCCCGCGGGCGGGGAGAGGGAGGAGTAGGCGGAGTCAGTGCCGCTCGCCGATATCGACGTAGTGGCGCTCGTCGGAGCCGGTGAAGAGTTGGCGCGGACGCATGATTTTCGAGTCTGGGTCTTCGATCATCTCGGTCCACTGCGCGATCCAGCCGACGGTGCGGGCGATGGCGAACAGCACCGTGAACATTGAGGTCGGGAAGCCCATCGCCTTCAATATGATGCCGGAATAGAAATCGACGTTCGGGTAGAGCTTCCGGCTGATAAAGTAATCGTCGCTGAGCGAAATCTTTTCGAGCTCCATCGCCAGGTCGAGCAACGGGTCGTGGATGCCGAGCTCGCCGAGCACCTTGTGGCAGGTCTCGCGCATGACCTTGGCCCGCGGGTCGTAGTTCTTGTAGACGCGGTGGCCAAAGCCGTACTGGATTTCGTGCTCGTTCTTGTCTTTGACGTGCTTGATAAAGTCCGGGATGTTCTTCTTGTCGCCGATCCGGGCGAGCATCTTCAGCACCGCCTCGTTGGCGCCGCCATGCGCCGGGCCCCACAGCGAGGCGATGCCGGCGGCGATGCAGGCGAATGGGTTCGCGCCCGACGAGCCGGCGTTGCGTACGGTCGCGGTCGAGGCGTTCTGCTCATGATCGGCGTGGAGGATGAAGATCAGATCCATCGCCTTCGCGAGGGTCGGGCTGACCACGTACTCCTCGCAGGGGACGCCGAAGGTCATGTAGAGGAAGTTCTCGGCGTAGCTCAGCGAGTTCTTCGGATACATGAACGGCTGACCGTGCGCGTATTTGTAGGCCATCGCGCCGATCGTCGGCAGCTTGGCGATCAGCCGATGCGAGGCGACCATCCGCTGGTACGGGTCATTGATGTCGGTCGAATCGTGATAGAAGGCCGATAGCGCGCCGACCACGCCGCATAGCACGGCCATCGGGTGTGCATCGCGACGGAAGCCGCGGAAGAAAGTGGTGATCTGCTCGTGCACCATCGTGTGGTGCGTGATGTCGGAGACAAACTGCTTCTTCTGCTCGGGGTTGGGCAACTCGCCGTTCAGCAACAAATAAGCGACTTCCAGGAAGTCGCTTTTCGCCGCCAGCTCTTGGATCGGGTAGCCCCGATACATGAGGATGCCCTGATCCCCGTCGATATAGGTGATGCTCGAGCGACACGCCGCGGTCGCCATGAAGCCCGGGTCATAGGTGAACATCCCGGTTTTCGCATAGAGGCTGCGAACATCCATGACCCTCGGGCCGACCGAACCTTCGAGAACCGGAAAATCCCACGACTTGCCGGTGCTGTTATCGGTCAGGGTCATTGTCCCGCTCGGAGCGCCCACCTTTGTGTTGTTGCCGTCCATGGATGCACCTCGCTTGCTTTGCCCGCAGGCAGTTGTCAGCCCCTAGCCGAAGAATAAGCCGCTAGCGGGTCATTATCAAATGGCGCCACAATATTGCAACGCAATATCGCACCTGCGAGATCATCTCGATTCCGCAGCATCCTCGATGCGCCCAACGGTCTCGTCGCGACCCAGCACTTCCATGACCTCGAAGATGCCGGGAGAGGCCAGCGAGCCGGTCAGTGCCGCACGCAGCGGCTGCGCGACCGCGCCGAGCTTGACGCCCTTCGCCTCGACGAAGTCCCGTACCCGTGCTTCGAGCGCTGTGGTCTGCCAGTCGGCCGCTCCGATCTCCGCGGACAGCGCGCCGAGCAGCGCGCGCGCCTCGGCGGTCAGTTGCCTGGCGGCGTCAGCGGCGGGCTGGATCGGCCGTCGTGCCACGTAGAAGTGCGCCTTTTCGGCCAGTTCGACGATGGTTTTCGCGCGCGGCTTCAACCCCGGCATCGCCCGCCGCAGGCGGTCGCGATCGCCATCAGAGAGCTTATGGCCGAATTCGGCTTCGAGAAGATCGACAACCAGGCCGACGAGCCGCGCATCGTCGGCCTCGCGGATGTAGTGCGCATTGACGCTGTCGAGCTTGGCGAAATCGAACTGCGCCGGCGCCTTGTGGATGCCGCCGAGGTCGAACCACGCGATCGCCTGGTCGGTCGAGATGATCTCGTCGTCGCCGTGGCTCCAGCCGAGGCGCAGGAGGTAGTTGCGGATCGCCTCGGGCAGGTAGCCCATCTTGCGGTATTCGTCGATGCCGAGCGCGCCGTGCCGCTTCGACATCTTGGCGCCATCCGAGCCGTGAATCAGCGGAATGTGCGCCCATTCCGGCTCCTTCCAGCCAAGCGCGCGATAGATCTGCGTCTGGCGGAAGGCATTGCGGAAATGCTCGTTGCCGCGGATCACATGGGTGATGTCCATGTCGTGATCGTCGACGACGACCGAGAAATTGTAAGTCGGCGTGCCGTCCGAACGCAGGATGATGAGATCGTCGAGCTCTTCGTTGCCGACCGTGACCGTGCCCAACACATGGTCGTTTATCGTCGTCGCGCCGCTCTGCTCGGCCCTGAGGCGGATCGCCGGCGCGACTCCTGGTGGGGCCTCCGACGGGTCGCGGTCGCGCCAGGTGCCGTCGTAGCGCACCGAGCGTTTCTCGGCGAGCGCCCTGGCGCGCATCGCCTCCAGTTCTTCGGGTGTGCAATAGCAGCGATAGGCGCGGCCGGCCCCGAGCAGCTGGCGGGCGATCTCGGCGTGATGCGTGGCGCGCGAGAACTGGTAGACGACGTCGCCATCCCACTCGATGCCGAGCCATTTGAGGCCGTCGATAATGGCCTCCTCGGCCGCTCTGGTCGAACGCTCGCGGTCGGTATCCTCGATGCGCAGGCGAAAAATGCCGTTGTGATGCCGCGCGAACAGCCAGTTGAACAACGCGGTGCGGGCGCCGCCGATATGCAGGAACCCGGTCGGCGAGGGGGCAAAGCGAACGGTGACGGTCATACGGTCAATATTGTGCCGAGATCATCGCTCCGCCACGATGTAATCGCGGAACATCTCGCGCAATTTCAGCTTCACGACCTTCCCCGTGCCGGTATGCGGCAGCTCGTCGAGCACGATGACGTCGTCGGGTAGCATCCATTTCGGGAAACGCTTGGCGAGCAGCGCGGTGAGGCTCTCGCGCGTTGGCTGGCGCCCGGGCCGCGCGGTCACGATCAGCAATGGCCGTTCGTCCCATTTCGGGTGCGGGATGGCGATCACCGCCGCTTCCGCCACGTCCTCATGTGCCATCGCCGCGTTTTCCAGGTCGATCGAGCTGATCCATTCGCCGCCCGACTTGATGACGTCCTTGCGCCGGTCGGTGAGCTTGACATAGCCGTCCGGGTCGATCTTCGCGACGTCGCCGGTGTGAAACCAGCCGTCTTTCTCCACCACTGCCTTGGTCGCTTCCTCGTCGTTGTAGTAGCCGCGCACTACCCAGGGCCCGCGCACCAGGAGCTCACCCATCGTCTCACCGTCATGCGGCTGCTCGACGCCTTCGTCGTTGACGATCTTCATCTCGACGCCGAACACGGCGCGGCCTTGGGTCAAACGGACATCGGTTTGCGCTTCTTTGCCGAGCGCCGAGTGCTTGCGCTTGAGCGCCGCGATGGTGCCGAGCGGGCTCATCTCGGTCATCCCCCAGGCATGCACCATCGTGACCCCGCGCGCCTCGTAAGCCTGCAGCAGGGTCTTGGAAATCGCTGTACCGCCCGACAGCACGGTGCGCAGCGACGTGACGTTTTGGTTGTTGTCGCGCAGATAATTGTTGAAGTTGAGCCACACCGTCGGCACGCCGAGCCCGATCGTCACGCCTTCGCCCTCGATCAGCTCATAGATACTGGCGCCATCGGTTTTCGGGCCGGGATAGACCAGCTTCACGCCGTTCATCGGCGCGGTGTAGGGCGTCGCCCAGCCGCAGACATGGAACATCGGCACCACCGGAAGCACGACATCGGTCGCGCCCATCGCGATCGCCCCGGGAAGCGATGCGCCGAAGGCATGAAGCATCGTCGAGCGGTGGCTGTAGAGCACGCCCTTGGGCTTGCCGGTCGTGCCCGAGGTGTAGCAGAGCGCACAGGCACTGCGCTCGTCGAATGCCGGCCAGTCGAAGTCCTCGTTCTCGGCGGCGACAAGATCTTCATAAAGTGCCAGCACCGACAGCGTGGTTTCGGCGGGGCTCAAAAGGATGATTTGCATGCCCGCCGGGAGCTGCGCGCGCAGCCGCTCGATCAGCGGGATGAAGGTGGCTTCGAGAAACAGGAACCGGTCGTCGGCGTGGTTGAAGATGTAGATCAGCTGCTCGTCGGAAAGGACCGGATTGATCGTGTGGCACACTCCGCCGATGCCGGAGATACCGTGATACAGCTCGAAATGCCGATAGGTGTTCCACGCCATCGTGGCGACGCGGTCACCGGGCTCGACGCCCAAACGCAGCAGGGCCTTGGCGAGGCGCCGGGCGCGGCGCTCCGCATCGCCATAGGTGTAGCGATGGATCGGCCCATCCAGGGTGCGGCTGACGATTTCGGTGTCAGCGTGGTTGCGCGCCGCGTGCTGAATGCACATCGATACGAGGAGTTCCTGCTCCCCCATCAAGCCGCGTAGCATTGCTTCCTCCCGAAGCCTTGCGTTTTTGCAAGTAGACCCGCAATGCGCCGGGATTCAAGCGCGAAGCGCGGACTAAGGCGACGACGCGGCGAGTTGCGCCTTGAAAAAGCCGGCAAGCGCCTTGTTGAACTCCGCGTGGAACGCGGTCCGATCGAAGTCGGGCGCGCTCTTGCAAATCTCCGGCGCGATCTTGGCCAGCGCGTCGACGCAGGGCGCGAGAAAGTCGAAATGTCCCGCATTGGCGACGACGTGGTCCTCGGGGGGCTTGGGCAACGCGTCGCGAATGATATCCGCGTTCCACTCATTTGCGGCGATCTGGTCGTTTGCGGCGCGCCATAGCTGGATCGGTGCCGTGACGGCGCCGAGCCCATCCTTGGTGAAGGTATAACCAATTGCCGGCGCGGCGATCGCCGCCGCCTTGATGCGGGGATCGTGATGCCATTCGGCCGGCTTCGAATCGTCCGCCGCCGGGGTGGAATCGCGCGTCGAGAGCGCCTTGACCTGCGCGCAATCCCAGACTTCGGGATGTTTGTGACAGTACAACGCGGCCAAACTGAAATCCGGGTTGCCGCCCAGAACGATCAGCGTCGTCGCACCACCGGCGGAGTGCCCGAACATGCCGATCCGCGCTGGGTCGAGTCGGTCGTGTCCATCCCAGGAATTGAGCATGAAATCGATGACCCGGCTCACCTGGCGCGGCCGTTCGACGAAATTCCGCTGGGTGAAACTGTAGGCGTGGTCTTTGTAGTTGTCGCCGGTATGGGTCAGCGCGACGACGACGAACCCGGCATCGGCGAGCGCTAACGCGGTGTCGTAATGGCTGGCGGCACCGCCGCCGGTGCCGTGCGAGATCACGATCAGCGGCAGCGACTGACCCGAAATCGCGCCGTAATAGGCGATGTCCTGCGTGAACAGGCCGAGCGGCTGTGGCGCGGTCGGCGCATCGCTCGGATACCAGATGCCGAGCTCGATCGGCTTGTCATCCGCGTCAGGCGCCGTGCCGTACTGGAACCCGGCCGCGCCTGCGGGCGGCGCTGCGCGAAGCAGCACCGCCGCAACAAGCGCCACGACAATCCGGGCGAGGTTCAATAGCGGCGCAGAAGTCCCACGAGCTTACCCTGCACCTTTACCCGGTCCGGACCGAAGATGCGCGTCTCATAGGCCTGGTTGGCGGGCTCCAGGGCGATCGAGGCGCCGCGGCGGCGCAGGCGTTTCAACGTCACCTCCAGATTGTCGACGAGAGCCACGACGATCGAACCGTTATCCGCAGTCTCGCAGCGCTGAATGATGACAGTATCGCCATCGAGAATGCCAGCGTCCACCATGCTGTCGCCGGCGACCTCGAGCGCGTAATGCTCGCCGCTATGGCCGAGCAGCGCGGCAGGCACGCCAATGCTGACCGACTGGTCGCGCAGCGCCTCGATCGGGGTGCCGGCGGCAATGCGACCGTAGAGCGGAAGCTCGACCGCCTCGCTGTCCGTTGACACCGACGAGCCGGGCAATGCGCCCGAGAAATCGCCGCGGATCACGGTCGGCGAAAAGCGATTCTTTTCGGCCGCGCTAGGGATCGCGACTTCCTCGGGCAGCTTGATGACCTCCAAGGCTCGGGCGCGGTGGGGCAGGCGGCGGATGAAGCCGCGCTCCTCCAGGCCGCTGATCAGGCGGTGGATGCCCGATTTGGAGCGAAGGTTCAGGGCGTCCTTCATTTCGTCGAAGGAGGGGGACACGCCGGTCGCGGTCAGCCGTTGGTTGATGAACATCAACAGCTCGTGCTGTTTCCTGGTAAGCATGGCTAACTCCCGCTAGTGGCGGAACAAATCCAAAACACCATATAATGTTCTACTTTGGTTCCGTCAAGGGGGTTGCACAATCTCGCGTCACAAATCGGTCGCGCCCGGCCTAGAATGGTGGAGCGGGTCGGTTTTCGCCGGTTTTCTCAGGCCAACGGTTCCAAGAACATGACAGCGCGCCACATCATCATCGACACCGATCCCGGCATCGACGACGCCGTCGCGATCCTCCTGGCGCTCGCTTCGACCGAGCTTGAGGTCGACGCCGTGGTCGCGGTGGCGGGCAACATGCCGCTTGCAGTCACCGAGGCGAATGCGCGAGCGATTTGTGAGCTGGGCGGGCGGTCGAATATCGCCGTGTACGCCGGTTGCGGACGGCCGATCACCCGACCGCCGATCACAGCCGAGCATTTTCACGGCGAAACGGGGTTGGGAGCGCTGGTCTTGCCGGCGCCGACGATGGCGCTCAGGGCCGAGCACGGCGTCGATGCAACGATCGATCTGATGCGCGCGGCCCCGGCAAAGAGCGTCACCTGGTGCGCGCTGGGGCCACTCACCAATGTCGCGATGGCCGTCATCAAGGCGCCCGACATCGTCGAGCGAGTGGGCGAGCTGGTGCTGATGGGCGGGGCCTCGCGCGCGCTCGGCAATACGACCCCGGCGGCGGAGTTCAACATCCACGCCGACCCGCACGCCGCGCAGGTGGTGTTCGAAAGTGGGTTGCCGATCACGATGATCCCGCTCGACGTCACCCACCAGGTGCGCAGCACGCCCGAGCGCATTGCCCGCGTCGCGGCTCTGGGCGGCCCGGTCGCGGCCGCGGTGGCGCGATTGCTGGAGCCGTCCGGAGCGCAGCCGAGTGCTCTGCACGACCCTTGCGTCATCGCCTATCTGCTCGCCCCCAAGCTGTTCCAAGGCAGCCGTGTCAATGTCGCGATCGAATGCGAGAGCGCTCTGACGCTTGGGATGACGGTCGTCGATTGGCGCGGCGTCAGCGGTCGCCCGGTAAACGCGAAGGTGCTCCGCACCGTCGATGCGGAGGGCGTTTACGCGTTGCTGGAAGAACGGCTGAGCGGTTCGTCCATCCCGCGATGACGACCGCGGTTAATTGCTTAACGCAAGGCGATTTCTGCCCGGATCGCGCCCATCCCGTTATAGTCGCTCGTCAAGATTGCTCTCATGATCAAGCACCCCAGCGATCCATTAAGCCGGCTTCGCCCGCTGCGGCAGGCGCTGGCCGACCTCGTCGCCAAGCATGACGAGCTGCACTGCGCTCACCCCGAGCGCAGTGATCTGGCGCGAATGATTGCTCAACTCGAAACGGAGATCGCCTGGCGAACCGCACAAGCGACCGCCGGCTGAGCAATCGCGAGAGGCGCTGGTTAGGGCTTGTGCTGGCCCGTGGTTCGGCCGTTAGATTGTCGCCATCAATCCGGATTGGGGAGGACAAGATATGGCGATCGTCGAAATGCGCACCTACCGGGTGAAGCCCGGCTCGATCCCTGAAGTCGTCAAGCGGTTTGGCGAAGCCCTTGAAAAATCAGGCCGCAACAAAGTCGCGCCGCTTGGCGGGTTCTTCCATACCGAGGTCGGCCCGCTCAACCGCATCATCCATTGCTGGCCCTATGAGAGCCTGGCCGCGCGCGAAAAGCTGCGGGCGGAGGCAATGAAGCTCTCGGGTTGGCCGCCGCCGATTGGCGAATTCATCGAAGAGATGGAATCAAAGATCATCAACCTCGCGCCGTTTTCGCCAGCGCTGGGCGATCGCGGCCTCGGCGGTCTCTACGAGATCCGCACCTACACGATGCTGCCGGGGGCGCTGCCGACCGTGACCGAGCGCTGGGCGGAGCGGATCGAAGGCCGCACCAAGCTGTCGCCGCTCGCGTTCTGCGGTTCGACTGAATTGGGCGGGCTCAACCAGTGGATCCATGTCTGGGCGTACAAGGATGCGGCCGAGCGCTTCCGCATTCGCGCCGAGGCGCAGGCGATTGGCGCCTGGCCGCCGGCGACCCGCGGTCAGTTCGTCCGCCAGGAAAATATGTTCGTGATCCCGGCGGCGTTCTCGCCGTTGCATTAGTCACTTGTCGTCGCTTCCGCGTAAGTGGGGCCCCGGGGGGCAACGGGCTCATTGCTCGCCCCTGGGTTCCCGCCTTGGCGGGAAGGACGATTTTTAGTTCCGCGGCGGTGGCGGCACCACCGTGCCGACCGGGATGACGCCCAACGGCGCTAAATTTTGCGGCGGTGTCAACGGCACCGGCACGGCGGCCTGGCCGAAGAGCTGGTCCATCGTCGTCTCTCCAGCCGCCGCCTGGAAGGGGGCGCTGGACAGCGGGCGGATTGGCATGCCCTGGGTCGCGGCGAGCATGAAGGCCTTCCACACCGGTGCGGGCAGCGAGCCGCCGGTGACCTTGTTCATCGGCGTGTTGTCGTCGTTGCCCATCCAGACGCCGGCGACGAGGTCGGCGGTGTAGCCGATGAACCAGGCGTCCTTATAGTCCTGTGTCGTGCCGGTCTTGCCTGCGGCCGGGCGCGGCAACGCCGCCGCCCTGCCGGTGCCGTGCGCGATGACCCCGGCCAGCATCTGATTCATCAGCCCGACTTCCTCGGGCGGCACGACCTGGCCGGGCCCCGAGCCGGTGCGGCGATAGATGACCTTGCCGGCAGTGTCGGTGATCTCCTTGATCCCATAGGCCAAGACCCCGGTTCCTCCATTGGCGAAGGGCGCGTAGGCCGAAACCAGCTCCAACAGGTTCACGTCGCTGGTGCCGAGCGCGATGCTGGCATCGGGTGCGAGATCGGAGGTGATGCCGAGCCGGGTCGCCACCGCGATGACGTTCGGAATGCCGGCGCGCTGCGCGACTTGGGCGGCGACGGTGTTGATCGACTCGGCGAGCGCCTCGGCTACGGTGACGTCGCCGAGATAGCGGTTCGTATAGTTATGCGGTCGCCAATTGCCGATCTGGATGGGCCCGTCGATGAAATGGTCGTCGGGTCTGAGCCCGGCCTCGATCCCGGCGAGATAGACGAACGGCTTGAACGCCGAGCCGGGCTGGCGTTCGGCCTGGGTCGCGCGGTTGAACTGGCTTTCGTTATAGTCGCGGCCGCCGACCATCGCGCGCACCGCGCCGTCCGGGGTCATCGCGACCAGCGCGCCTTGGCTCACCGCGTCCTTGATGCCGTCTTTTGCCAGCGCGCTCCCGACGGCGTTCTCAGCCTCGCCCTGCATGCGCGGGTCGAGCGTGGTGCGGACGGTCAGGTCGCGGTCGGCGGTGCCGGCGAAGTCGCGCACCTGATCGGCGATCCAGTCGGCGAAGTAGCGCGCTCCCGGCTGGGCAAGTGCCACGCGGTTGAGTTCTGCGCCTGACTTCTCGGCCGCTGCCGCCTGCTGCTGGTCGATCGCGCCGGTCTCGACCATGAGGTCAAGCACCTGGGCCGCGCGCGCCATGGTCTTGTCCTTGTCGCGGGTCGGGTTGAAGCGGGTCGGCGCCTTCAACAGCCCGGCGATCACCGCGCTCTCGTACAGGTTCAGCTTGGCCGCGGATTTGCCGAAATAGCGATGCGCGGCTGCGTCCACCCCGTACGTACCGGCGCCCAGATAGACGCGGTTCAAATAGATTTCGAGGATCTGGTCCTTGGTGAAGCGGTGCTCGAGCCAGAGCGCCAACAGCGCCTCGCGGATTTTGCGCGACAGGCTGCGCTCGGGGGTGAGGAAGATGGTCTTGGCAAGCTGCTGGGTGATCGTGCTGCCGCCCTGCACCACATGCCCGGTCCGCAAATCGGTGAAGGCGGCGCGAATCAGGCCGATCGGGTCGATCCCGAAATGGCTATAGAAACGCCGGTCTTCCGTTGCCACCACCGCTTTCGGCAGCCACGGCGACATCTCCTTCAAGGTCAGCGGCTGGCCGAACAGATCGCCGAACGTGGCGATGATGCTGCCGTCGTCGGCCAGGATGGTGACGCTCGGCCGCCGCTCGGCGACGGTCAGTTGATTGGTGTCCGGCAGAGTCAGCGCGAAATAACCGATCACCCCGGCACCGAGGATGGCGCCCCATAAGATGAGCAGCAGCGCCAGGTTCCAGAAGCCGCGGAGCCGGCGGCGTCCGCGTCCGCGTTTCGGTGGCCCGCCGCTTCCCGACGGAGGAGGGGACGGGCGGCGACCGCGCGTCGCGCCGGCGGAAGCGCGTTCGCTCGGGTCGACGCGAAGCGGCCGGTCGGCCATCACCGCCTGCCGGAACGCAGCCGGCAGCCTTCTACCGCGCTCATGCCGTGGCCCCCGCAGCGACCTCAAACCGCCCAAGCCCTGGGCATTATGCCGCAAACTGTGGCGGAGATTGGACGAATTTGCGGTCCACGATGCTGACGCCGCCAAAGATTCCTGCTTAGCTGCCGCCCCTTGCACCCGGGAGGGCCGATGACCCGCGCCGCCGCTATTGCTGCCGTTGAGGCCTATTTCGACGAAGGCGGGTTTGCCACCGATCTGGCGCGCCGGGTCGCGATACCGACCGAAAGCCAGGTTGAGGGCAGCGGCCTTGTGCTGCGCGCCTATCTCGGCGACGAGATCGCACCGACGCTGCGGCGGCTCGGCTTCGAGAGCACGATCTTCGACAATCCGGTACGCGGCGGGCCGATCCTCATCGCCGAGCGCCGCGAGAAAGATGCCGCGACGACCGTGCTCGGCTACGGCCATGGCGACGTGATTCGCGGGCTCGAGTCGCAATGGCGCGACGGTCTCTCCCCGTGGGCGCTGACCCGACAGGGCGACCGGCTCTACGGCCGCGGCACCGCCGACAACAAGGGCCAGCACTCGATCAACATCGCCGCGCTCGAAACCGTGCTGAACGCGCGCGGCCGGCTCGGCTTTAATTCCATTTTACTGCTGGAAACCGGCGAGGAGATCGGCTCGCCCGGCTTGCGCGAGATCTGCCGCGACGAGAAGGCGCGTCTCGAGGCGGATGTGCTGATCGCCTCGGACGGGCCGCGCCTCGCGCCGGAGCGGCCGACCATCTTTCTCGGCGCGCGCGGCGCGATGAATTTCGACCTCGTCGTCGATTTGCGCGAGGGCGGGCATCATTCGGGGAATTGGGGCGGGCTCCTCGCCAACCCCGGCATCATCCTGGCGCACGCGCTGGCGTCGATCACCAGCGACAAGGGCGCGATCAAGATCAAGGAATGGGTGCCTCAGGCGATGCCAAATTCGGTGCGCGTGGCCTTGGCCGACTGCACCGTCGAGGGTGGCGAGGACGCACCCAAGATCGATCCCGATTGGGGCGAGCCGGGCCTGACCCCCAGCGAAAAGGTGTTCGGCTGGTGCAGTTTCGAGGTGCTGGCATTCACCACCGGCAACCCGAAGAACCCGGTCAACGCGATCCCGCCCAAGGCCACCGCGACCTGCCAGATCAGGTTCGTCGTCGGCGTCGACCCTGAGGAGTTCATGCCGGCGCTGCGCCGCCATCTCGATCGGGCCGGCTTTCCGATGGTGAAAATCGAGCCGTGGAAAAAAGCCTATTTCCCGGCGACCCGGCTCGATCCCGATCATGACTGGGTGCGCTGGGCGGCTCGCTCGATCGCCGAGACCACCGGCAAGCGCCCGGCGATCTTGCCCAATCTCGGCGGCTCGCTGCCCAACGACATTTTCGCCAGCGATCTCGGCCTGCCGACGATCTGGGTCCCGCATTCCTACGCCTCGTGCTCGCAGCACGCGCCCAACGAGCACATGCTCGCCCCCATTGCCCGCGAGGCGCTGGCGGTGATGACCGGGATTTATTGGGACCTCGGCGAAGAAGGCGTACCTACGCGCAATTGAATGGGCTACACTGGCCGCAGTCGGACGAGGGAGTGGGTATGCGTCTCGAAAAACTGCCTCCGGACTACGCCAAGCGTCTGTCCGATCTCGAATGCCCTGATTTTCAGACCAGGCCGTGGGTCGAAGG